>NZ_FRBF01000011.1 GCF_900142545.1 Fibrobacter sp. UWT2
TACCCGTTCCCTTTCCGAACACGGAAGTCAAGCCCCTCATCGCCGATGGTACCTGGCCCACGGGCCCGGGAGAGTAGGTCGCTGCTGGATTCACGGGCCCCTTGAGCGAACGCTCGAGGGGCCCTTCTTTTTATACCCGCATCCCCCCGCCATTGTCATGCTGAACTTGGTTCAGCATCGGCTTCTCTTGCAACCGTCATGCTGACGAAGGTCAGCATCAGCTTCTTGTGTCTGCTTTTTCTCCTCTGAAAACATTTGCTTATTGAGCGCAGCACAACGTTTTTGCCTTTAAAAAGCTGTTTCTTATTACGATTTTTAATATGGAATATAATTTATAGGTTGGAGTTGTTTGTGATGAAAGGAGCTGTGTTCCATGAAGCACACTTTAATGGTTTTTGTTTGTCTGGTGTGGGTTGCGCTCGCTCATGCAACGCTTACGTTGCATATTCAGTCGCCTTACCGTAACGATGCGGTGATGGGTAACGAGGCTGTATATGGTTACCACATCACAGGTGAAGTTACTAGCTGGAACGCTGATTTTGCGGTAACCTCGAATACGAGAATGACCTCTGAAGGAGATCATTGGTTCAGTTATACTTGGGACAAATCTCTTGCCGATTATCCGAACGGTGGCGGATTCAAGATTAACGTGTGTTCCGATACGGCTGATGTCTCGCGTTCCTATAATAATCATTGCGATACCTGGGAACCATCGAGCGATTTTTCTTTCAAGTCGCTGTTTGCAGACGAGACCGAGGTGTGGCTTTATACCACGGAGACTTCGTACACGTTTAGCGTAGTGCCTCCGGGTTCAAAGGTGGTGTGGTTCAAGAGCCCTTGGGGCAACCACGCTTTGCCGCAGATGATTTTTGGTACTGATTCGATCATGATGCGCTTTGCGCAAGATGACCAATCGAAGTGCGGCTGGTTCTATGGTGCTGTATCGCCCGAGATGCTTGCACGTAATCCGTTACAGACGGCTCACTTTATTCGCTTGTACACGCCCTATATGTCGGTGCCTGCGGAAGGTGTGATTGAACTTGACGCCTATTTTGCGGTCATGGACACGGTCTTTGTGGATGGCACAGCTGGCGGATTGGTAGGTGCCAAGATTACTACGCTTGGTCAGTGCTTTGATTCAACGCGTACCTTGCATGTGTACAATCCCTGGCGTACGAATTCTACTTATAAGGACAGCGCGCTGTACATTTCGGTGGGGAATAATATCATCAACAACCCTGTAGCGATGGATGGTACGGACGAATACAAGTTCTGGTGGCATTACGATTTCCATTTGGATGAAATCAAACCGTACGACTGGAATGGTGCCGGTGCACGGGTGAATTTCCATTCGAGTCAGAACCAAGGCAAGCGTTTTTGGAATGTTGAGAGCTGGGAGGCGGATACGATCCGTCCGGCGATTTCGAGCTTCTTCCCGAAGGGCGTTTACGAAACCTGGGTCTATACGACGACTACGGGAAACATCGAATTGATTTTTTCACCGCTTGAAGAAAAAGTGGTGCGTCTGATGAGCCCATGGGATAATATGACGCCTACGATGTTTGTGGATGGCGATACCGTTAAGATGGCTCCGTTCCATAGCGATACTTGCGGCTGGTATCAGGGTGTCTCTTACAAGCATGTCGAATCATGGGAAGTGTACTTTAGGCAGGCTTTCGGCTTTGAATATTTTTCGAGGAGCGGTCTAGATACGATTCCTGGGACACTCATTAGCCTGGATTCCATTTTTGCAGAATCCGATACGGCATGGATTACTTCTATCCCGTTCCTTGTCACGACCTCTTATCCTAAAAGATTGGGCGTGTGCCCGTCCATGAAGATTTCCGCTTTGGTGGTGGACTGGGCTGGCGAAGCGTTCCATGACAGTATCGATATTGATTTCGGTCATATCTACAATAATGACGGCAAGAATACCTATATAACGGTGGAGTTCGATGGTGTGGAATATAATACTTGCCAGGGGCAGAATTCTCCTACATTTGATGGCGTGGTAACAGGGATGGTGCAGGATACGCTTGTCAATGGATACCCTGCACGAGTGGATTCTCTACATTATCCGTGGAGTGAATGTTCTGCGGCGCATGAAATCGAAAAGTGGTTTATACCGCAAGTGGTTGCAACGGATGCAAACGGTAAGGAATATACGAATGGCGTATGCCGCGATATTGACTTGACCATGGACGAAGAAGGTTTCTGGCTGGCTGATATTTCGGAAGCCCATGAAGATGGCGGCTTTTTCCCTGTTGATGATTTCCAGTATCTTGATTCTGCAAGGACGGTATTGAATCCGAAATATGACTGGAAACCAGATTTGATGACTAACAACGGAAAACAACATAATTACAGTTTTGCGATGAAGATTTCTGCCCAGTTTAAGTATGTCAAGGGGCAGTATTTCGAGTTCCGTGGCGACGATGACGTGTGGGTTTTCATCAATAACCGTTTGGTGGTGGATATTGGCGGTTGCCATAATCCGGCGGAACGTGCCGTTAATTTGGATACCTTGGGACTCACCGAGGGCGTGGAATATCCGTTCCATATTTTCTTCTCGGAACGAAATTCGAATGGCTCCAATTTCAAGATGCGCACCTCCATTAATTTGCAGACTGAAAGAACGTATTTCTCGAAGCAAAAAGAAAATCCGGACGGTTCCGTGGAATACGAATTCCATCAGTTGCTTGTCGATAAGTCTGTCAGCTGTGATGTGGCGAGTGTACAGAATGCTCGCGATCAGTTGGCACAATCCGTGTTCATTTTGAAGGGCGGCAATCTTCCGGCTGACGGCGTAACGCTTGAGACGGGATCGCTGTATGGTGGTGGAATTATTATTAGCGAAGACATGGCGGGCGTTAAGATTGATACCGCCGCATTCGTGAACTCCCGTCAGCTGAGCCCGGGTAAGTATGCTCTGTATTGCTTCTTGG
The DNA here is from genome assembly GCF_900142545.1 of Fibrobacter sp. UWT2. Lineage (NCBI taxonomy): Bacteria > Pseudomonadati > Fibrobacterota > Fibrobacteria > Fibrobacterales > Fibrobacteraceae > Fibrobacter > Fibrobacter sp. UWT2. The sequence goes on from NZ_FRBF01000011.1 coordinate 2,946, forward strand.
CCACCGACTATAGCCAGTATCAGGTGATTACGTTTACGGTGCCTGAATACCCGCTCCCGGACATCGCCTTTGTGGATGTGTTCCATGTGACGGATTCCGCTTATTTTGATCCGACAGGCTACACGCTGCGTGGCGATGTAATGGGACTTGACGGTGGCAAGAACGATACGCTTCTGGCTCATGTGACATATCCCGATACGGTACCTATAAGGATTGCGCTTCTGTTTGGAACGGCAACTTGCGGCGAATTGGCTGTGGATGCCGATATAAATTGCGTCCAGGAAATCAACTTGAACACGAAATTCCCCTTGAGTTTCTTGGATAAGGACAACCAGCGCGTCACTTCCATTTCGACGGACTCCTTGGGATTTGCAAGTTTCTATGTGGTGGGTGATTCTGCCATGGTAGACGCCTTCTTTACCGTTGGTGGTGCTGGCGTAAACAACATATTGACTTGGAAGAACATTCACTTTAAGGAACCTCCGGTGCCGTTCGCACAGAAGGCGAAAATGTACGATGTGAACGGAGACGGCATCCCTGACAGTCTCGTGATTCCCTTCAGTAAGGCTTTTGACAAGGTGGTGCCCGATACGCTTTCCTGGTCGTTTGGCGGAACGGAATTCCATACCACGGCAGGGCAGGAAAATGTTTGGCCGCTGGTGGTGATGGATTCGGTGATCACCATGTTTAATCCTGAAGGACTTCGTAAGGATGTATTCACGGGTGTTTCGGACCAGATTTATTCGGGTTCCTTGCTGTACCATTACACTTATACCGATGAAGATTCCGGTGAAGAAGTCAAGCTTTCGATGAACACTTCGATTGAGGACAAGGTGGCTCCCATTGTAACGAGTGCTGTCATCGAGCCGCTTTCTGATGATATGAGTGTCGTGACGATCAGCTTGAGTGAAGGTTCCGACGACAAGACGGTTGACCGGAAGACAGCATTTGTATTCTACAGAGGTCCTGATAGCTTCATGGATTCGCTTTATATTGCAAGTGCCAATGCGAATCCGAACGGCAACGTAGTCCGTCTGTATTTCCAGCGTACTCCGCAAACAACGCTTCCGGAAGTGGGCGATTATGTAAGACTGTTGCCGGGTGAATTCAAGGACCGCAGCGGGAATGTCGCACACGTGAATAACCCGAAGGTTCGCATTGTGGGTGAACAGCGTACCGAAATCAAGGCTCCGGGTGTAGTAACGATTTCAAGTAATCCGGAAGCTTGGCCCCATAAGGATCCGGTTGCCCCAATGGTGGTTCCGTCGAATATGCCCTTGCAAGATATTATCGATAGCGTTGGATTGCCGGGCCTGTTGCTGAATTTCAATATCGGCGAACTGGCAACCTCGACTCTTATGAATTTGCCGAGCGATGCCGATAAGGATTCCGCTCTCGCCTTGATTCGAATCAAGTGGGATGCCTACTACTTCTCGCACCTGGGAAATTTTGTAAACAAGGCAGGCGGTGTGATTGCCTGTAACGACAAGGCCGTATTCTATAATGCTGCAAATCCGGAACAGTCCAACTGCTACGACAATCCGGGCAACCTGTTCTTTGAATGGAATGCCCGCAGTGAAAAAGGTCGCATGGTAGGCACCGGTGCGTACATCACCAAGATGAAGGTGAAGATTATGAATGGCAGCGAAAAGGCGGGTAGCAGCGACGATACCTATACCATAGGTATCCGTCGCGGAAAGTAGCTGCTACGCTTTCAATAAAATGGAGCGATTAGGCTCGGGCTGCCGAATTGTACAGCTCGAGCGTTTCTTTTAGCTTGGTTGCGACACCGTTGATGGTGTTGAAAATTTCGCTCAAGTCACCTTGGATCTTGTCGAAGTTTTCAAGATTGCAGAACAGGTCGTTACGGAAAGTCTTATTGGACTGGTAAAGGTCGCGAAGCGAACGCAGAATCTTTGCCTGCTGTTCCATTTGAGTCTGGGCTTCTTTTTGGCTAGCTTCCAGTTCGATGCGTTTTTTCTTGGCGACTTCAGGATCGTTTTCGCGAAGAATGTACGTGGGGAGCGTCGCGAAGTCTTCGAATTTGCCAGGAGTGTTGTTGCTGTTTCTGGAATTGTTGTTGTGAAGACCGACGCCCTTGACTGCAGAGTCGATAGAAATGGTGCAGCTGGAAGTTCCGTGGAAGTTGCAACGCACGTGCTTTTCGATTTGGCGGAGTTCATTGTAGGGGTTGAAATCTTCGTCGGATTCAACATAGTGCAGGGGCACGTAAAGGGGAACTTGTTCACCCGCAATGGTAATGCGGTAGCTGATGCAGGGTTCTCCGTTGAACTCCTTGGTTTCGTACAAATTATTAGAACTATTCAGGAGGCCTTTGACTTTGCGGTAAAGGGCCTGCGCATCGTAGGTGCTTTCCACAACGTTTGCCAGATCCTTGAGTATAACGGATTTGACAATGTTGTTGAAACTTTCCATAATGGCGTTGTTCGATGTGGATCGGCCCCAAATGGGGGTGCCGAGGAATAGCGTGTCCGAGAAATTCGTTTCGCTACGACCATTGAAGAAGGCAATGGTGCGGGCGATGTTTGCCAACGAAAGCCATTTGCTGATAGGTACGTAAATGGCGTTCTGAATGCAGAGTTCCGAAAGCTTTCCGATAATGGCCATGGTGTCGGGCGAGAGAGTCACCTTCTTGATTTCTTCGGCCCAGGCGGCCTTTTCTTCTTCCGAAATGGTGTATTCTTCGGGGACCTTGAAGCTGTCGTAAAGCTTGTAGTTCTGGAGCAGAGTACACAGGGCGTCCGAAGAAAGATTGTCGGGCATGTAAATGGTCAAGGTGATATCGTCGGCGATATCGGCGCGGCCCATGGCGTTTTCGGGGCGTACATCACTGCTGAGAATGAGAGTCGAATTCTTTCTGTCTTGAAGGGCGTGACGGACGTTGTCTTTGGTGACATCGTCAATGGGATTGAAGTCCTTGAACCAGATAAAGTCGTAGTCTTCAAAGTTTGCGAGACGTTCTTGCAGGTGCGTTCCAACTTTGAGCGGTCGCGTTTTCTTGAATGCCGAAAGCAGTCGGCCAATCATGAAGTTCTTGCCCGAACCGGAGCGTCCGTACAGATAAAAGGACTCGTTGTTGATAGCAGCGAGGAACCCCAGCTGGAGTCTGTCTTGCCTTTCCGGGAATTCCTGGCAAAGGGCCTGCATCAAGTTCTGGATACGGGAGGTGAGCGTCATGATTTCTTCCTTCTTTTACTGAAATATAAAAACTGGAAAAGAAGTTTGAAACCGTGACTTGAATTTAGGGGAGTTTTTGGACTACTCCGGGCGAGACCTTGATGGACTGGTGCGCAATGTAGATTTGCGCCTTTACATTTTTTTGGATAAATTCAGCGGGGAGCCGTGCGGCGTCTTTTGCGCTGATGATAAAGGCTTCTTGTGGGTGTTTTTGGAGGATCTGCTCAAATTTTCTAGAAAAGTCCTTGCAATGGTCTTTGAAGAAGTAATGAAGTTTGATCTTTATTCCGAAAGCCTGAATATCTTGGCAGAATCGTTTGGGGTCTCCGAGGCCGCATACAATGCTTGCTGAAGAGTCTCGAGAAAGTTCGTCGTGAAGTTTTTCAGCCGTAGCCGAGTGGGGACTCAGGCGGTATACTTTGTCTATAACAAACTGAATGTCGGGATTTTCGCCGTAGCATTTCAGCGCCATTGTGGCCGAGGAATTTGCCTTGTGGTCTTTTTCTAGACTGCGCATCTTACCGCAAGGCCAAAGCTCCGAAAGCTTTGTGGGTGTACTTTCCCATGACAGTAGCAAGGTGACTGCTCCTGTAAGACGGCTGTCTTCGAAACCGTCATCGCAGACGATATAGTCGAATTGGCCTGCAGCGTCCAGTTCCTGTGCTAGGCGGTAGCGGTTGCGAGTCGCAAAGACTTTGACATTTTCGTTGTCCGAAAAAATTTGGCGGAGCATCGCCGTTTCGTCGAAGGCGTATTCGTGAACGAGGAGTGCGACCTTCTTGTCTTGTGCAGCGTAGTGCTTGCAGAGCCAGATGCAAAAAGGCGTCTTTCCGGCACCACCAGTGCGGTAGCTGCCGACGACAATCAGCTTGGAATTCTGTAGAGGTGCGCCCGGCTTAAGGCAGAGCGCATGATGCAACAAATAGGCTGCGCGGTAGCAGAGGGCTAGAAAAAGACGAAGCATTTCATTCTTCTTGCTCAAACCTCACACCTCAAAGCGGCAACGCCGCGACCTCGCTCCTACAAGCAGTTTCTCTTTTGCAACAAGAACAAGTCTGCCAAAACGAGAGCGGCCATGCTTTCCACAATCACCGGAGCACGCACGGCGACGCAGGGGTCATGGCGACCGCGGGCGGCCAAGGTTCCGTTTTCGCCGCCGCGACCAGCAGTCTTCTGTTCCTGCGAAATGGTGGCGGTGGGCTTGAAAGCCATGCGGCAGTAAATGGGTTCGCCGTTACTGATGCCGCCTAAAGAGCCGCCCGCGTTGTTGGTGCGGGTGTGGTAGGCGTGGCCGTCAAAGTAAAGTTCATCGTTGTGCTTGCTGCCGTGCATGCGAGCCGAGGCAAAGCCGCTTCCGATTTCGAAACCCTTGCAAGCGGGAATGCTGAGCATTGCCTGGGCGAGCAGGGCGTCTAGGCGGTCGAATACCGGTTCGCCGAGGGCGACCGGCGGATTCTTGACCAGGAGGCATACGGTACCGCCGATGCTGTCGCCGTTTGCGCGTGCATCGAGTACGGCTTGTTCCATCTTGGCGCTGGCATCCAGGTCGGGGCAGCGTACGGGGGACTTTTCAATCTGTTCGAGTGTGAGACGGTTCAGGTCAAGCGGACCGCAATCGACTTCGCCGATGGAATTCACCCAGGCGATGATTTCGGTGCCGTTTACTTGCTTCAAAAGTTTCTTGGCGACCGCACCTGCGGCAACGCGTCCGATGGTTTCGCGGGCAGAGCTGCGTCCACCGCCGCGGTAGTCCCTGAACCCGTACTTGAGGTCGTAGCACAGGTCGGCATGACCTGGGCGGTACCATTTCTGGATTTCGGCGTAGTCGTGGCTGCGCTGGTCTTCGTTAAAGACGGCGAAAGAAATCGGGGTTCCGGTGGTTTTGCCTTCAAAAACGCCCGAAAGGATCTTAACCTGGTCCTTTTCGTCGCGGGCAGTGGTCATTTTGCCCTGTCCGGGGCGACGGCGGTTCAGTTCCGCCTGGATTTCTTCTTCGGTGATTTCGAGGCCTGCAGGGCAGCCGTCCAGGACCGAGCCGACGGCCGGGCCATGGGATTCGCCCCAAGTAGTAACGCTAAAAATTTTGCCAAAAGTGCTTGCCATGAGTCAAAATATAGATAATCGGCGTTTTTTTAAGAAAATATCAGATAAGGACTTACCAACTTAACAAAGTTTACTATCTTTTACAAAGACTCTAGGAGAATCCTGTGAAACACTTTGGATTTATTATAACGATTTTGACCCTGCTGCTTTCTCTGGAAGCGGCCGCACAGCGTTATAATGACTTTGCGGGTATTCCCTTTGGTGCCACCCGTGAGACCGTTATCGAAGAAGTGATGAAGCTCGGTTACGAGCCGTATGGTCAGAGTGGCGAAGGTGAACGTGTAGTCATTCCCGTTTTTATGTTCGGTGAACTGCCGGTCCAGGTTGACTTTATTTTTAACAAGAATGACAAGTTCTACTCCTTTGAAATTCGTACCGGCCGTGTGGAACGCGCCCGTTTGAACAAGTCTTTCGAAGCTGTAGCCTATATGTCCGAACAGTTTACGCTCAAGTATGGCAAGCCCTCGGGTAACCCCGCCATCGACGAGACTTCTGCCCTGAAAGAAAGCATTTTGAACCTTTATCAGCAGTGGTTCTCCCAGAAGGTGCTGAATATCTACACTGGACTGGTTCAGAAGGATGGCCGCTACTTTGCGGTGGGTGCCGTAACGCACCGCAAGCTCGCTACCGAGAAGACTACAGGTTCAAGTCGTTCCTCGGATCGGGCCACTTCCAACAAACCTGTTTTCTAGTTTATTCGCAATCGAATTCAATTGAAAAAGCCGACGATTTTCGCCGGCTTTAAAATTTTATGCTTGTGGGCCAAGTTAGGTCTTGAGCTTGTCCAAGGCCTCGTTCGGGCCGATCACGAACAGCACGTCGTTTTCCTTGAGCACGTAGTCGGCGATGTTACCGATCTTGGGCTTGGGTTCCAGCGGGTCGCGGATGGCGATCACCTGGATGCCGTACTTGTGGGTAAGGGACAGGTCCTTCAGGGTCTTGCCGAGGAAGGCGTCTGGGCAGGCGATTTCGACGATGGAGAAACCTTCCATGAAGGGCAGGTAGTCCAGCATGTTCGGGCGGTTCAGACGTTCCGCCAGGGAAATTGCCATGTCGCGTTCCGGGTGGAAGATGTCTGCCACGCCGAGCTTTTCGAGGATAATCGTGTGGGCCGGGCTACTGGACTTGGCGATAATGTGCTTGACGCCCAGTTCCTTGAGGTTCAGAACGGTGAGGAGCGATGCCTGAAGGTCTTCGCCGATACAGCAGATGACGCTGTCCACCTTGGAAAGCGGGAGCGATTGCAACTGTTTTTTACGGGTACCGTCGGCAACGACTGCCTGGGCCACCTGGTTCGAAATATCCTGGATTTTTTCGGGACTCGGGTCTACGACCATCACATCGTGTCCGAGTGCGGTCAAATGGCGGGCCAAAAAGTAGCCCGTGTTACCCAGTCCTATCACTACAAATTGTTTAGAAGCCATGAGTAAAAGATAGTTATTGGTCGCCCCATGTATGGCTGCCGCTAGTCTTGGAATCTTCTACAATGCAACGAACTGCGCCGGCCTGGTCCTTATAAAAGGCCTCTTCTTGCCAGCCTCCGAATTTCTTCCACTTGAAATAGTAGGCGTAATCGGCGTAATCGTCTTTTTCTTCGGCGGTCCAATAGACTCCGGTGTTGGCGTAATCGTAATAATCGCCGTTAAAAGCGCGGAATCCGGTCATGGTGAGGGTCTCTTCAAATTGGCTGGAGCCAAGAGCCCTTTCCCAGTCTCTGATGGTCGGGAGCCTTGTTCCCGGAGGGCAGGCCCTTTGGGCGAAATGCCAAGTGTAAAGGCGGCCATCTTTTTTGCAATGGGGTCTCTTGTTGTAGCAGGTGCTTTCACTATTTTCGTAGTTCAGGTTCTCGGCCAACCATGTCATGCCGCCAACCGTAATGGTCTTGTAAGGCTGGTGGTCGCGGGAATCGATAAAGGTGTTTGGGTCTGCCTTTGCCGAGTTCGCCTGGGCTGTGGCCGGCTGTGCGGTTTCCTGCGTGGCAGGGGATTTGTCCCAGGGGGAGCGTTCCCAGACCGAGGTGGCGCTTGCTACTGTTGCGGCGACAAGAAGTGCGGTTGCAACGACATGTCTCGAATTCATAAGGCCCTCCTAGCCTACCATGATGTCTTCTTCGGCGTACCACATGCCCTGCTCCTGCTTTTTTACGGCAGAAATCAAGAACAGCGGACCCATACGGCCGACAAACATGACAAGGCAAACCACGATACGGCCAGGAATCGAAAGGTCCGGGGTGAGACCCATGGAAAGACCGCAGGTGCTGTAGGCGCTTGCCACTTCGAAGAATACCTTGAGGAACGAAACTTGCTCGATGGAGTTGCCGGCGGCCTCGGTTTCGAGCAACACGAGGGTTGCCACCACCACAACCACGATAGCCACCACGAAGATTCGCACAGCCTTATCGACCGTGGTTTCGGGAATGGTACGGCCAAGAATCTGGGTCTTGTTGCGGCCGAGCAGGCGGTTGAATCCGAGCAGGAAGATCACGGCGGTGGTTGTCGTCTTGATACCGCCACCGCAGCTACCCGGGTTTGCACCGATCAGCATGATAATCACAAAGAAGAACAGCGAGCCCACGCTCAGGCCGGGCACGTTTACGGAGTTCAGGCCTGCGGTACGGCTGGTGAATGCCATGAAAGCGCTGGTTTCCAGCTTTTGGCCGAAGTTCAGGCCCTCGAAGGTGTTGCTCCATTCGCTGAACATAAAGAAGAGAATGCTCACGAGAACGATAATCAGGGTAAAGCCTGTGGCAATGTGGGTATGGAGCGATACCTTGCGGATAGCGCGCTTCTTAAAGTCGAACAGGTAGCGGATTTCGGTAATGGCCAAGAAGCCGAAACCGCCGGCCAGCGCGAGCACGCAGGTGGTAATGTTCATGAGCGGGTTCAGCTGGAACCGTTCAAGTGAATCCGGGAACAGGGTAAAGCCTACGTTGCAGAACGAGCTTACCGCCTGGAACAGACTGCAGAAAAGGCGGTCGTAGAGTTCCATGTCGCTAAACTGCGTAAAGTACACCACAGCGCCAATGGCTTCGAGTAAGAAGGTAAAGGGGAGCACTGCTTTCAGGATTCGGCCAGCGTCGACGTTACCTTCCTGCGTGTAGTTCGCGAGGAGGGCCGACTGGTGGTTAAATCCCGGGTGCATACCGGCAAGCAAGATAATCACGGTAGAAATCGTCATGATTCCAAGACCGCCCGCCTGCATCAGGACCACGAGCACCCAGTTGCCAAAGGTGGTAAAGCTTGCGCTAATATCGATAGTGGTAAGGCCGGTAACGCATACGGCAGACATAGCTGTAAAGAACGCGTCGAGTACGCCTACCGGTTCACGCTGCGCAAACGGGAGCGACAACAGGAGTGCCCCCAAAGAAACCAGCGCGAGGTAGCCGGACACGATCATCAAAATCGGGTTGCCCGACTTTTTCTTGACTTCGGCCTTCTTTTCCACGAAGTCAAACGCTTCGTACCTAGAACGTAACATGGGCGTAAATATAGAAATTAATCCCTATCTTGCCTAGGTTTTGGCGGTTTTCTACATTTGGGCCCGTATGAAGAATTTGCGTGCCATTTTGATGCCGATTGCGATTTTACTCGGGATTTTGCTCCCGCAGGCACACGTGCTTTCGCCGTTAATGCCGTTTTTGATCGGTACCATGATGTTTTTGACGTTTGTGACTAAAATTCCGCCGCAAACGCATGGTTACACGTTTAAAATTGAAATTCGTGCACTGATTGTGAGCTTGATTCTGGTGGCTGCCATTGCGGGCATTGTAAAACTCTTTGACCTTCCGCGCGAGGTACTTTTGGGTGGTGCGATTATTGCGCTTTGCCCGCCTGCAAATGCGGCCCCTGCTATGGCGAAAATGCTTGGCGGTTCGGCCTCGCTTGCCTTGAAGATTTTCTTGAGTGGAAACCTGATTGCGTGTTTTTCGATCCCGATTGTGTTCGGTTACCTGACAGGAACTGATGCTGGTCTGAGCGAAATCGCGATGAAGATTTTCAATACGATTCAGCCGATTATTAGCATCCCGCTGGCGTTTGCGCTGGGTCTGCGAGCTTTTTACCCGGAACTTGCTGACCGCGCCGCGAAATACCAGAAGTACACCATGTTCGTGTGGACGTTCTCGGTGTTCGTAATTTTGGCGAAGGCGAGCTACGACATTCGCGAAATGGGATTCACGGAACTTTGGAATAGCGGTAAACTCCCCATGATGGCGGGAATTTCGCTGATTCTTTGCATTCTCCTTTACGCCCTCGGCTGGTATGTCGAAAGGAACCGTCGCCCGATTGAAAGTGCGCAGAGCATGGGCCAGAAGAATACGACGCTCGTCATCTGGATTGCGACTTTGTATGCGGGCCCCGTGGTGGCACTCGCCCCCACTTGCTATGTGGTGTGGCAGAATCTGGTGCTCAGCTATCTGAGCGCGAGGATTAAGCCGAAGGAACCTGCAAAAACGGATGGCTAGGACAATTTTTTTACGGCCAAGAGGCATTGTCCTGCCTTGACCTCGGAAGACTCCTTCACAAAGACCTGCGATACAATCCCGCCACTCGCAGCAATCACCGGAATTTCCGTTTTCATGCTTTCAATGATAGCGAGGGTATCACCCGCCTTCACTGTTTCTTCCGGCTTTGCGATTAGTTTCCAGAGGGAACCTGCGACAGGGCTGTAAACACCGTCTTCACCATCTGCAAGCGTGATTTCTGCAATCGGAGTAGTCTGTGCACTATGACTTTCGAAAGTGAATTGGCCATTCGCAATCCAGCGTTCCTTTTCTTCTTCGAAGGCTTTGGTTCGCTTTTCTTCGAAGGCCGAAATGGATTCCGCATTGACAGCAAGGAAACGTTCGTATTCTTCGATGTCAAAGGAGCTATTTTCCACAACAACATGGAATTTGCCGGCGGCAAAATCCTTACGCATTTGCAAGAGTTTATCGGCGCTCACTTCGTAGAAGCGAATCTGGTCGAAAAAGCGTAGCAGGTACGGTAGCGGGAAATCGCTTGTTTTCTTAAAGCGATTCCACATCTGCACAGTACGGCCTACAAATTGGTAACCACCGGGGCCTTCCATCCCGTAAACGCACATGTATGCACCACCGATGCCCACGGCGTTTTCGGGGGTCCATGTACGAGCCGGGTTGTACTTGGTTGTGACAAGACGGTGCCTCGGGTCTAGCGGCGTCGCGACAGGCGCGCCCAGGTACACGTCTCCGAGTCCCATCACAAGATAATCTGCAGCAAACACGATTTGTTTCACATCATCGATAGATTCGAGGCCGTTAACTCGGCGAATGAATTCGATATTGTTGGGGCAACACCACGGAGCATCCGGCCTGACTGTCGTCACATACTTTTCGATTGCGATTCTTGTCTGAGGGTCGTCCCACGAAAGCGGCAGGTAAATCGTACGCGTCGGAACCTTTGTGAGCTTATTCTTCCGCAAGTGTTCTGCCAAGTCCCAAAGGCGTTCCAAAACATCCTTCTGACGAATCTTCCTGATGTCATAGTGAATCTGTATGGAACGAATACCTGGCGTGACATCGATAAGTACATCAGCAAAACGTTCCTTGACAGCGAGCATCCAGGCATGTGCTGTAAAGCGGAGACGCAAATCGATTATCGCCGGGCCAAATTCGACAAGCACGTTATCATCTCCATCGGCACGCACAACGACATGTTCCATTTCAGAATCCTTATTGAATTCTGAAATGATGGGCGAAGTCACCGGAGAGGGAGTCAACAACGGCATCGCCTTCGAAGCTTTTTCGGGTGCTTCGAGCGTTTCTTCTCGAGCGAGACGGATTTTTTCAGCATCTTCCGCCGAAAGCGGCACAAAACGGACCTTATCACCACTGCGGAGCTGTCCCATTTTCCAAAGTTCCGCCGAAACAATCGTCACAGGACAAGCGAAACCACCTAAACTCGGCCCGTCGACACCAAGGATAATGGGCATATCCCCAGTAAAGTCAACGGTACCTACGGCATAAGCGTTGTCGTGCAAATTAGACGGATGGAGCCCCGCCTCGCCACCATCGGGTCTCGCCCACTTGGGTTGAGGTCCAATTAGGCGAATGCCCGTTCTCGAAGAATTATAATGAACTTCCCATGTCGCAGCGAAAAATTCATCAATATCTTCCTGAGTCAAATAATCGGGAGCACCGTGGGGGCCATACATCACGCCAATTTCCCATTCGGAACTGATAGAAGGAATAGCGATATTCGAGGGAATTACCGATTCACCCGCAATATCGTTTCCAATATGCAAGATATCCCCTGCCGTCAAGGCGCGACCACCGTGACCGCCAAAGCCGCCAAGCGTGAAAGTTGATTTGCTGCCTAGGTATTCGGGAACGTCAACGCCACCGCGGATTGCTAAATAACAACGTTGCCCAGCCTTCGTAACGCCGAATTTGAGGACATCCCCATCATGAATTTCGACAGGAGTATTCTTGAAACATGGTAAATTGTTTATCGTCGCCGGGAAATCACCACCCGTAAAAGCAATCAATGCGTTTGTATGGAATACAAGCGTACATCCCGAATGGGTCATTTCGATTCCGGCAGCATTCTCGGCATTACCAACAATTTTATTTGCAAGCCTAAAACTGTAATTATCCATAGGCCCGCTAGGAGGAATGCCAACGTCCCAATACTTTAAGCGTCCCGGATAATCCTGAATTGTAGTCTGCAAACCCGGAGCGAGAACCTCAAAAATTCGGTCATGGTATTTATAATCGTTCAAAATCCAAGTCGAAACTTTGCCCGAAACAAAATTAGGCATTTCAAGCACATCGCGCAGAAGTTTGATATTTGTCTCAAAGCCGCATAGTTTGACATCGGCCAGAGCCTTCTTTGCCTTTTCAATATTATCTTCGCGGTCCTTACCAGCGACAATGATTTTCGCCAAAAGCGGGTCATAAAAGGCACTAACTTCCGTGCCACGGGAAACCCACGTATCGACACGGATTCCTTCTGGGAAAATCACTTCTGTTAAAAGGCCACTACTCGGGCGGAAATTTTTGCCGGGATCTTCGGCATAAACGCGAAATTCCATAGCGTGCCCATGCGGCACAAACTTTGCTCCAATTTCAAAGGGGCGCTTTCCAGCAGCAAGTTCAACCATCCAACGCACTAAATCAACATCATAAACTGTTTCAGTAACGCCATGTTCAACCTGCAAGCGCGTATTGACTTCAAGGAAATAGAATCGATCACTCGGAGCGTCGTAAATAAACTCCACCGTTCCTGCAGAACGGTAAGAAACCCCCTGCACAAGTCGCAGAGCCGCATCATGCAGTGCTTCACGAGTCTTTTCGGGCAAGCAAGGCGCAGGAGTTTCTTCAATCACCTTTTGGTTTCGACGTTGCACAGAACAGTCTCGTTCACCGAGCACGACAGCATTTCCTTCGCCATCACCAAAAACCTGCACTTCAACATGTCGACCACGTTCCACGTATTTTTCGACAAAGAGACCCGCATTCTTAAAGTTGTTTTCACTCAGCCTCTTAATTCGCTCAAAACTTTCAACAAGTTCTGTTTCGTTGTGGCAAATACTCATACCAATGCCGCCACCGCCTGCAGTGCTCTTAAGCATCACCGGGTAGCCAATTTCTTTGGAATGTGCAATCGCATCATCCAAGTTTTCCAAAAGTCCGGAACCAGGAACTAGCGGGACATCAAATTCCTGTGCAAGTTCCTTACTACGGTGTTTCAGACCAAATTCAATGAGGTGTTTTGGAGTCGGGCCGATAAAAGCAATTCCATTATCTTCTAGAGTCTTTGCAAAATCAGCGTTTTCACTCAAGAAACCGTAACCGGGATGAACAGCCTCGGCTCCAGTCGACTTAATTGCTTCCAAAATGGCAGGAACATTCAGATAGCTATCCTTGGCCGGTGCAGGACCAATACGAACAGCTTCATCCGCCATCAATACATGAGCTGCAGTTTCATCCGGATCAGAATAAACGGCAACAGATTTTACACCCATCTCTTTCAGGGTTCGAATAATGCGACAAGCGATTTCGCCACGATTTGCTACAAGTACTTTGTTGAACATGGCTATCTCCTTTAGTATTTAATCAATTGTACAAGAAGTTGTGTTAGGGATCCTTCTGGATTTTCAAGTTCTCCAAGGATCGTAAAATGGTTATGGTTCGTAAGCAAATTGAACGAGCCAGGAATATCTTCTTCGGTGCGGTGCATCGCGAATTCAGCACTTTGCCTACGGAGTTCCGAAAGTTCATCCGCTCCAACAACTACGGCTATCGGCTTTTTTACGAACGACCTACGGAGAGGACTATACAAAAGAATCTCGTTTTCAGTAAGTTGAAGCTTATCATTCAAAAAACATTGCGAAATCGGTTTCAAGTCATAGATACCACTAATAGCAAGCGCCCCACATACACCAACTTCATCAAGTACACTTACAGCAAGATGCGCACCAGCCGACCAACCCGATACATATACACGCGAATTGTCAAAGCCCAAATCTCCGCTATGAATGCGTAAATAACCAAGCGCACTGCGAATACTTCTTACAATTTCACGCATATTCACATCGGGAGCAAGCGGGTACCCAATATTTGCAACATCAAAACCATGCGCAAGAGGACCTCTTGCAATAAAACGAAACTGCTCTTTACTCCGCATTTGCCAATATCCACCATGAATAAACACAAACAGAGGAGCCCCCGTTTTTCCACAACTGAAATAATCCAAGCACTCTCTTGGATGTCTTCCATAACGTATATTCAAGCCATTGGGATACTCCATCGAAATTTCGGCACTTTTTGTACTGAAATTTTCAAGCAATTCGCGGCTATTTTCTACAGCACGAGTATTATCGTAAGCCTGATCAAGCAATTCCTTGGTGAAATTTCGATATACGTAGCCGTTTTCCATAAGTCCATTCCAAATAAATTATTTTTCAAAAACCAGCAAGCGAATCGGAGTCGGATTGTAGTCATTGCAGGGATTGTTCAACTGAGAACAATCCGAAAGCAGGAACATCACATCCATATCGGCACGCAGTTCTATGTACTTGCCCGGTCCCGAAATTCCATCGGCAAATTCCAGGTGCCCCTTGTCATCTAGAATAACCTTTGTGAAAAAATTCAGGTTACAAGTCTGATCGCGCTTGCTCATCCCATAATTTTCAAGCGTACGCACGAACGTGTCACGGCAGCTGTGCATATAGCGAGTCTTGTCCGTATAGCGCACCACGTTTCCTTCAGCGGAGCATCCGCTTCCAAGCGTATCGTGTTCTCCGCAAGTATCCGCAATCACCGTAAGCATTGCATTTCCACAATTGCTGCGAATGACCGTGCCGAGTTCAATCATCGTATTCGCCTGTGCCGTAATCGTATTGTTCGCATTATAACGTTCCGTCGGATCGTTCGCATTGTAAATCTGCACATCGCCGGACTGATTCCCTTCTACATCGACCATGCGGAGCACCTGTCCCTTCTTTAGGGGAAGCATGTAGCCGTCGCCCGCAAGCACCGTCACATCGAAGACGGCGTCCTTCAAGTCATGGGAACTTTCAAGAAGTTTTGAGTTCATACAGACTCCTTGTCCCACACAATCATCCTGACCGGGGTCGGATCGTAAGCATTACAGGGATTGTTCAGCTGCGGACAATTACTCACGACCGCGAGCACATCCATCTCGGCACGCATTTCCACGTACTTTCCCGGCGAAGAAATCCCGTCAGCAAAGTTAAGGTTTCCCTGTTCATCAAAAGGAACGTACATGAAGAAATTCAGGTTGTTCACCTGGTCGCGCTTGTCCAGATTCGGGGTTTCAAGCAGCACCTTCAAGAACGATTCACGGCAGGCATGCATGTAACGTTTCTCAAACGCATAGCGACAGGTGTTGCTTTCGCAGGAGCAAGCACTTCCGAGCGTATCGTGGTCACCACAAGTATCGGCAATCACCGTAAGCATCACGTTATCATCGTTGGAATAAAGCTTCGTCCCTACACCAACAAGGCAATTCGCCTGTCTTTGCACCGTCTGCTGAACGCTGTAGCGTTCCGACGGATCGTTCGCATTGATGAACAGTGTATCAACAGCCTGGTTTCCTTTAAGGTCCAAAATGCGGAAAATCTGACCTTTCTTGATCAAATGCAGCCAGCCCTTCCCGGCGGCAACATCCTCGACATAGCAGGCATCTTCTTCCTTGAGCGAACTTTCCAAATACTTCGTAAACATGATAGACCTCTTACAAGTTGTAGTTTGCCGTGTTGATGTAACCGCGGCCGTTTTCGGGGCACCAGGTAAAGCACGGGTCTTCGGCGCCGGCGATATCGCAAGTCATAAGTTCCACTTTCACGGGCTTGCGTAGATATTCCTTGCTCGGGTTCAGCGGGTGCATACCCGTATCGATGACCACCAGGGTATCCATTTCGGCACGCAGTTCCACATAGTCGCCCGGCTTGGAATTATTTTCGACAAAAGTCATCTTACCGTCGGAAGTCACCACAACCTTGCTAAAGAAATTGACCAGTTCCGTAAAATCCCTCTTGGTCATGCCGTGCTTGCCGATTTCCACCAGCAGGGAATCGTAGCCGTTACGGTAAAAATCGTTGTGTGCGCTCTGGTAATCCTTCTCGCCAAAACGTTCCTTGATCAAAGCCGCATGGGTGCATCCACACAGAGGGTCGTGCCAGCCCACGGAATCTTCGACGACACTCAACAAGATGCGTCCCATATCACCGTAAAGACAGCAGTTCTTCGCGATGCGGCAGATATGCTGAATTTTCAAGGTGTCGCCCAAGTTGAAGCGCTCGGTAAAGTTGTGTGCATTATAGCACATGAGCGAGGCGTTCGCGCCGCCTTCCAAATCCGTGAGGCGAATTTTCTGACCACGTTTGACAATGCGCGAGTAGTTCCAGCCACCCGCAATGATCTGTTCGCAAAGTACTTTAGATTCAGACATAATAACTCCTGTTTTTTATGGTTGCATTCCAACCATGTTGACGATTTTAAAATCCTCTTCAACGACCTCGTTCACCTTAGGCGGGCGAATCAGTTCTTCGATATGTTTTCGCGTTTCGTTAAATTCGCGCAGACTTAGGCTTTCCTTATTACGCGGGCGCGGTATCGGCACATCAACCAACTCCTTTATCTTTCCGGGATTCGCCTGTAAAGTCAAAATGCGATCCGAAAGGAACACTGCTTCGTCCAAATCATGCGTCACGAAAATGATCGTGATGTCGATGTTCTTCCAGACTTCAAGCAGATACCTCTGCATCTGCGTCCTTGTCTGCGCATCGAGCGCACCGAACGGTTCGTCCATCAGCAGTACACGCGGCTGAGGCGCCAGCGCCCTCGCGATGGCGACGCGCTGCTGCATGCCACCCGAAAGCTGCTTCGGGAAAAATTCACCGTACTTTTCGAGACCTACAATTTCAAGCCACTGCTCGGCAACCTCTTCGGCCTCGTCGCCACCGCGCCCCGTCGACTCGAGGCCAAACATTACATTCTGCTTGACCGAGAGCCACGGGAAAAGGGAATACTTCTGGAACACCATTCCCCTTTCGGCTCCAGTTCCGCGAACCACCTTTCCGTCGAGTAGGAATTCGCCGCTGGTCGCCGTTTCGAGGCCCGCCGCAATACGGATGAGAGTTGACTTTCCGCAACCGGAAGGGCCGATGACCGAGAGGAATTCGCGACGGCGCACGCTGAACGAGATATCATCCAAAACACGGTGCATTCCCTTGCCGGAAGAATTCTCAAAATCCTTTACGATATGGCGCGCTTCCAGAATGCAATCATTGAAAACTTCTTTAGAACCTTCCATGGTATTTCTCCTTGAGCGCCTTTTCTTCGGGAGTCAGGCGGAACGAAAATACGGTATCCTTCGGCGCAAAAATTTCCTTCTTGATCTTGGACGTCACTCCGACATGGCCACCTTCCCAGGCAAAGAAATCACGACTGAGGAAATTGAGCACAAGATCGCAACCCAGCCCGATAATTCCGAGGATGATAATCGCCGCATAAACATTGTCGAAATTACGGTACTTCGCCTGCTGATTGATGAACCAGGTGATGCCGGAACTCGTGCCGACCACTTCAGCCACAATCAGGTAGGTCCACGCCCAACCCAGCAAAATGCGCATATCCTTGTACATCTTGGGAGCAATCTCGGGCAGGATGACCTTGAACATGATGCGTCGAGAAGAGGCTCCCAACGTGCGAGCGGCTTCGATCAAGGTCGAATCGACACGGCGCGTGGTGGCGCACAGCATAGGGACCTGCTGGAAAAATGTACCGATGATAATAATCGCGATCTTGGGCGCGTCATTGATACCGAGAATAGCGACGGCCAATGCACCGAATACCGGTGCCGGGAAATACCGGAAAAACTCAATGAAGGGGCCAGTCAATTTTTCAAAGAACGGGACTGCGCCGCAAATAATGCCCAGCGGCACGCCGACGAGACTCGACAGCAAAAAGGCCAGGAATACGATTTTTACAGAGTGGAGTATACTTTCGTAAAACCAGACATCGCCATCGCGCTTCGGTTCCGTCAAGAATGCAGTCACGAGAGCCTTCGCGACTTTGTGCGGAGCCGGGAGATAGGCGGGGTTGATGCGTACTCCCGTCATCATTTTCTCGCCGGCGGCCAGGAGGGTTTTATTTTCTTCTTCGAAGTTGGCTCGTTCGATTTCGTCGCCCGGCTGGCAAAACATGCTGCCACCTGCATCGACCACCTTGACAAGCGGGTGATATACAAACGGTACATAGCTTACCACGCTCCAAGCTGCAAGGGGGATAATGAACGAAAGCACCGCAAGCACCACCGTCCACTTCTTTCCAACATGCTTTTGAATTCCAATCGGGTTAATCATAACATTTCCAAATTCAGTGTTTTACTTTTTCGCCTTGACGAATGCTTCCGTGAACGAAGGGATAATGTAACGGTTCACATCCACATTCTTTTCATAAACCTTGTTCTTCACGAAGAACGCATCGACATTCTTGCTGGACCCGTAAACGGAGCCATAGCCTTCGCCCTTCTTGAATCGGGCAGCCGCCTCTTCAGCAGTCAGGAAGCGGGTTCCTCCCATAAACGTGGCATATTTCTTTTCGGAAATGCCCACGCGGGCGGCAAGAATCTTGACGGCCTCATCCTTGTTTTTCGGATCGTTCAGGAAATCGATGACATCATACCAGGCGGCTACAACCTTTTCCCATTCGGCCTTGTTTTTCATCAGCGACTCCTGCGAGACTGCGAGAACATCGTAGATGATTCCGGGTTCGTTCGCGCTGGTGTAGAGTTCCTTGGCTCCCTTGACCACCTCGAGCGCATTCACAGAATGCGGAACCCATGCGACCACTGCGGCGACTTCGCCACTTTCAAGGGTCTGCACCGCTTGATGCGTCGGCATATTCACCAGCGTCACGTCGGATTCTTTCAAGCCGTTTTTTGTAAGGGCGTTAATCAGCAGCGCATGCGAAAGGCATCCGATCTCGACACCCACCTTCTTGCCCTTGAGATCCTTGATGGAGTTGATTCCAGGAGCACCGACAATCTTGTCGTTACCGTTACTGTAGTCGTTGATCAAGATGATAGAGTTGCGGGCGCCCGTCGCGTTAAGCATCATGGCATCGCCATTCGCCACTCCCACGGCATCCACCTGCTTTGCGGCAAAGGCATCCATAGAAGGGCCATAATCAAACCATTCCAGCTTGACATTGACATCATGCTTTTTGAAGAAGCCCTTCTTATCGGCAATTTCCCACGCGGTCCATCCCGGCCAATCACTGTAGGCAATTTTCAGCAGGGGCTTTTGAGCATATACGGCAGCAACGGCCGCAGTAACACATACCAGAAGTATTTTTGTCAAATTCATAATATCCTCACTTGTTTGCCAAGGATGTAGCAAAAGGTATGCCAATTTTCAAAATGGGCCAAATTTTGAAAAAAAACGCATTTTCAAGCGACATAAGAACTTTGCAACATTTTTATAGTTCCGCAATTTGTAAAACACTTTTAAAAAGTCCACCCGCATTTCAAAAAATGTAAATCCTGTAATTTGTGTAAATTAACGAATTTCGGATAAACTCGAAAAAATCTTTTCAAAAAAACTTTTGTAACCTCTTTACAAAAGTGAAGCCGCGTCACTATATTTTAAGGCATGAAACAAACGAACACAACAGCGGAATTAAAAAAACATAACACACGTGCCGTCAAGACAGCACTGCTTTCACTCGGTGCAGCCACGAAGGCGGAGCTTTCGCAGACAACAGGACTCAGCGTCGTCACCTGCGGCACCATTTTGAACGAATTAACCGCTGCAGGCGAAATCACCGAAGAATCCCAGCGCATTTCTAGCGGCGGGCGCCCCGCCATAGCCTACCAGTACAATCACGAATGGGGCAAGTCACTCTGCATATACGCCTACTCCGACAACGAAGAAAAGCTTCTGCATTTCCGCGTCCAGGATATCTGCGGCAACATCAAGCAAAACGGGACCTTCAGGGAAAGACTCATTTCTCCCGAAGTCATCATCTCCAATATCCGCAAAATCCTGAAAAAGGAAACCGACATCAAAATCATCGTTATCGGCGTACAGGGTTGCGTCAATAACGGCATCATCGAGTTTTCAGACATCGAGGAACTCCGTGGAACAAATCTGGCAGAAAGAATTGAACACGCGCTAAAAATTCCGACCGTTGTCGAGAACGACATGAATACCATTGCGTTAGGTTATTCAAAATCAAACAGCAACGAGAAAAACGTGGCGCTACTCTTTTTCCCGAAAAGGAATACACCTGCGGGCGGATTCATCGTTGACGGAAAAATCCTTCGCGGCACATCCAACCTGGCCGGCGAACTTTCGTACTACCCCTTCAATTTCAACAAGAGCAGCCAGACGGCGGCCTTCAGCGACATAGAGTACGCGATGCCTATCGTGAACCAGCTTGTCACCGCGGCAGTCGTCTTCCTCGATCCCGCACAGATCGTGCTTACCGGCGGGCTTGCATCCGAAATGAACGAACAGGCCATCGTCCAGCACTTGCGCAGGCATCTGGACCGTTTGCAGCTGCCACGAATCATCATCAAGCCCAACACCGAAAGCGAATATTTCGCAGGGCTCTACAACCTTGCCATGGAACATCTTTTGGAATTATAACAGGAGGATTTATGGACCTCAGAATTTCATCCCTCTTAAACGCATACCGCAGCGGAGCGACAACTCCACGCGCCGTCATCGAATACGTCCTTGACGAAATGGAAAAGGCTCCCGCACAAATCTGGATTAGCCGCCTTTCGAAGGAGGCCCTGGAAAAATACCTAGAACCTCTCGAAAAGTTTTCCTGCATCCCCGAGAACATGCCACTTTTCGGAATCCCGTTCGCCATCAAGGACAACATCGACGTAGAAGGGTTCAAAAGCACCTCGGCATGCCCCGCCTACGCCTATACGGCAGCAAAAGATTCGTTTGTCGTAAACCGCCTGGTCGAAGCAGGCGCCATTCCGGTCGGAAAGACGAACATGGACCAGTTCGCCACGGGACTCGTCGGAACACGCAGCCCCTACGGAGCCATTCCCAACAGGTATGCTCCAGAATACATTTCAGGCGGAAGCAGCAGCGGTTCGGCGGCATCGCTCGCCTATGAACTCTGCAGCTTCGCCCTCGGCACCGATACGGCGGGCTCCGGGCGCGTTCCCGCGGCATTCAACAAGCTGGTAGGCATCAAGCCGACGCGCGGTCTGCTCAGTACAAACGGGGTCATTCCCGCTTGCCGAAGCCTCGACTGCGTCAGCATTTTTGCGCTGGATATTGAAGATGCGAAAACTGTCCTGAACGTCGCACAAGGAGAAGATCCCGAAGACCCGTATTCCAGGGAAGCTCCATGGAACGCCAATGCGGAACTGCGTGCGAGACTCACCGAAAAATGGACCTTCGGCGTGCCCGACACGTTAGAGTTTTTCGGCAACGAGGGCTACCGAGAAGCATTCGAAAAAGCAGTTTGCGCATTCGAAAGGGCTGGCGGTACAAAGGTTGTCGTCCCGTTTGAACCCTTCCTGAAAGCGGCGTGGCTTCTCTACGAAGGTCCGTGGGTTTTCGAACGCTACAATGCCGTCGGAAAATTCATCGAGGAACATTCGGACGAAATTCATCCGGTAACCAAGGCAATCATATCGCCTAAACAAATTCCGCATCCGTCAGAAGTCTTCGAAGGCTTCCATAAGTTGCAAGCATATAAGAAAATTACAGATAAAATAATATCGTCGGTCGATTTTCTGCTTACACCGACCGCAGGGACCATCTACAAGACGGACGAAGTCGAAAGCAATCCCATCGCGTTGAATTCCAATCTGGGTTACTACACCAACTATATGAACCTGCTGGATTACTCGGCACTCGCCGTCCCTGCCGAAGATGCCACGAGCAAAGATGAAAATGCACCGAGCCTTCCGTTCGGCGTGACTCTCGTGGGCAAGGCTTTCGACGATTACAAGCTGCTCGATGCCGCCGAAGCGGCTAAGCCCTTCCTTGAAAAAAGAATACCGCTTGCCGTCTGTGGCGCCCACCTCAGAGGATGCCGGCTCTATTGGGAACTTTCGCGCGCAACCTTCCTGAAAGGCACTAGAACAGCTCCCGAATACAGGATGTTTACTTTCAACGATCACGGTATTCAAAAGCCCGCACTCGTCTCCTGCCCTAAAGGAGAAGGGCACAGTTTCTACATCGAAATCTACGGGCTCACTGCAGAGGACTTCGGCAATTTTGTAAGCCGCATTCCGAAACCGCTTTGCATCGGCAAAATCAAGACAATCGACGGGACACTTGTTTCGGGATTTCTTTCCGACACCTCTATGGGTGAGTGGATTTACGACAAGAAGGCTGTCGATATCTCGGAGTACGGTGACTGGAGAAAGTATATCGCGGCTACAAAGAAGTAACCGCGAATACAAGGCTGCTCTAGCAGAAAAAATCCTTCCAGATTTGAGTTCCAAGTTCGCTTAAGCGGATTTGGACTTTTTCGATATGCTCATGAAGCCCCTGGTCGATGATTTCTTCGATGGTGGTGAATGCAATGTCGGAACGCAACTTTCCCAAGAGGCGGATAGATTCCGCCTTGCCTTTGACAGGATAGGCAATATTCTTGAGGCACAGCTCCGCTTTTTCTAGGCAGTAGCGCAAGGAACGCGGAAAATCTTCGGAGAGCAGGAGAAATTCCGCGACGTTATGCGGCGTCACGTTCGAATTGCGGCGATGGAACATTTCGTACGCGCCGACGCTCTTGAGAACGGCGTTCCACTGCACGGTATCGAGCGCCATGCCCACCATGCTCACGTCTGGGAGCAAGATGTAATACTTGACATCTAGAATACGCGAAGTCTGATCGGCGCGTTCGAGCAGGGTGCCGAGGTGCGTGAAGTTCCAGGCGACATCGTGATTCATTGTGCCCTGAATAATGCCCGCGGTGAGCTGGCTGAATTCCTTGACGCTATTGTAAAAGGCGTGTGGACCTGCCAACGCTTCTTTAGGCATTTCGGGGTCGTTCAGTTTCAGATAGAACTGGTTGATGGCAATCCACAGTTCCGAAGAAATCCTTTCGCGGACGCAGCGGGCGTTTTCACGGGCCGCCCCGACGCACGAAATGATACTATTCGGATTTTCCTTGTCGAACGTCAAGAACATGAGCGCGTTTTCGATGGAAACGTGGGCGTATTTTTTGAAGAATGCGTCTGCGTTGCCGGCAATCTGGATTACCGGTTCCCAGGGGCGTTCTTCGCCGGGTAAGTCCAGTTGGAGCTGGAGGTTCACGTCGATGCTTCGCGCGACGTTTTCGGCACGTTCAATATAGCGGGCAAGCCAATAAATGGAATTTGCGACTCTACTTAACATATTCTACTTCCTACTTCTAAATTCCTATTGTTGTTGCTGCTGTTCCATCCAAAGTTTAGCTTGGCCAAGTTCGGGGGCTTTCTCGTTTTCGGCGATGACCCAAGTGTCCTTGCATCCGCCGCCCTGCGAACTGTTCACCACGATAGAACCCTTGCGGAGCGCCACGCGGGTGAGGCCACCGGGGAGAATGTAAGTCTCTCGCCCTTGTACAATGTAGGGGCGCAAGTCCACATGGCGACCTTCGAAACCGCCATCGACAATGCAAGGCACGCGGCTGAGCGAAATCATGGGCTGCGCAATGTAGTTACGCGGGTTCGCAATAATCTTGCTCTTGAACGCCTCACATTCCTCCTTCGTCGATTTTGGACCGACGAGCATGCCGTAGCCACCGGATTCGCTGGCGGCCTTGACGACCATGTTTTCGATGTGGTCTAACACATGTTGCATGTGCTTCGGGTTTTCGCATACAAATGTCGGCACGTTCGGGATGATCGCCTCTTCACCGAGGTAGTACTTGATAATCTGCGGCACATAGGTGTAAATCGCCTTGTCGTCGGCAACGCCGCAGCCGGGCGCGTTTGCAAGAGCTACGTTTCCGGCCTTGTAGGCTTCAATCAGTCCGGGCACGCCGAGACAGGAATCCGGGCGGAAAACCTTCGGATCCAGGAATTCGTCATCGACACGGCGATAAATCACGTGAACCTGCTTGAGGCCGCGCGTTGTGCGGGCGTAGACTTTCTTGTTTTGCACTACGAGGTCGTCACCTGTCACGAGGTCCACGCCCATCTGCTGTGCCAGAAAAGAATGCTCGTAGTAAGCCGAATTGTAGATGCCGGGCGTTAACACAACGACCTTGGGCGATGCTGTAGAATCGGCCAAGTATTCCAACGCATGGCGCAGACGGGTGCAGTATTCGTCTACGGGTCGAATGGAACAGTTGGAAAATACCTGCGGGAACGTACGCTTTAGAATCTGACGGTTCTGCAACACGTACGAGACACCACTCGGGCATCGCATGTTGTCTTCGAGTACATAGAATGTGCCGTCGGTATCGCGCACGAGGTCGGTACCGGTAATGTGAGCCCAGATTCCCTTGGGCGGCACAAAACCTTCCATCTGCGCTCTGTATGCGGTGCAGGTGTTGATGAGGCTTTCGGGCACAATCTTATCGCGCAAAATTTTGCGGTCGTTGTAGATGTCCGTCAAGAAGCAGTTCAGCGCTTCTGTACGCTGTTTGAGGCCTGCTTCGAGGTGTTTCCAGTCGTCGGCGCTTACAATACGCGGGATAACGTCAAAGGGGATGATTTTGTCTTTGCCGTCCTTGTTGCCGTAAACCGCGAATGTAATTCCGTTATCGTAAAACGCAGATTCTGCAATGGTTTGACGGCGTTGCAGTTCTCCTTCGGGAAGCTCATTGATTTTCGTAAACAACGGCTCTGCTGCCGGGCGGGGAGTCCCGTCAGGTAAGCAAAGCTCATCGTAAAAGCCTTCGGTGTCGTAGTTTCCAAATCGCATGTTTTATTTCCTTATGCTTTTAGGTTTTCTTCTCATTCATCCCTAAGGTCCACGTTTACGGACACTTTCAAGGTATGCTCGCCACCTCCGGTGATGACACCCTTTAACGGACTTACATCTCCGAAGTCTCTACCCCAGGCGAGTATAATGTGCTCGCAACCTCCAAGCACATTGTTGGTGGGGTCTAGTTCTACCCAGCCGTGGCCGGGAATGTAGGTGCTGACCCAGGCGTGGGTCGCGTCGGCTCCGACAAGTTTTGGTTGCCCTTCGCAGGGGTGAGTGCGGAGGTAACCGCTCACGTAACGGCAGGGCAAATGCAGCGAACGCATGCAGCCGATCATCAGGTGCGCAAAGTCTTGGCAGACGCCTTTTCTACCGCGCAAGATTTCCTGTGGCTGCGCACCGATTCTTGTTGCCCCTGGTGTGTACTTGCAGTCCGTGTAGATTCTCGTCATCAGTTCAAAGGCGGCGTCAAAAATGGGACGGCCCTGCTGAAAACTTTCGAGTGCGTAATTGCGGACCGATTCGTCAAACTTGGCGAAAGGGGAGGCGTAGGCGTACATCGCGGCGTCTAGCGTTTCGTCGCTTATCGGGCGTTCCAAAAGTTTTGCGACATCTTCCCATTTCATTGTTTCACCTTGTTTTGGCGGTTCTTCTTCCTGAACGTCTACGATGCCAGTCGTTTTGAATCTAAAGTGCGTGTGTTCCTGCTCGATACTGAAAGCCAACACCTTGTTCCCGAAAATGTCGAGGCGTTCCTGCTGTATCGTTGGATTCGGATCCACTTCGATGCTGTGACTAATCCAGTTCTGTCGGCTGACGGTTCGCGGGAGCATGTGGGCGAGGTGGTTGCTGTAAAGAACGGGAAGGCGGTAGTCGTAGACAGTTTCGTGATCAACTTGGTAAATGGGCATCTTAAACCTCCGACACGTCTGTGGTTGTGGCGTGGAAAACGCCTGCGCGTGGGGCGTGGCTTAAGTAGAGCCTGTTTACGATTTCGGCAATCCGTTCAATGGATTTTATCTGAGTTTCTACAAGTCTTATGAGGTTCTCCCTTTTGTTATCAACGGTTTCTGCAAGTTGTTCAATGTTCGCGAGGCGAAGTTCGGCGAGTACACGCATCAGTTCGCGGTCCAGCGGCGAGAATGTCGCTTCGCTCTGGTCGTTGCCGGGCAAGTGCTTCGCGGCTTTCCGCAGTTTTGCCACCTGGTAGGCGACGCTTCGCGGGTTGGATTCGTCTGACAAAAGCAAGTCGATGACGGGTACAACTTGCAATCGTCCTCCATAGCGGCGGTGGTATGTCATGAGCCCGTCGCCGATTTCGAGAATCGCTTGCAGCAAGCGCAAGTTCGTCATCTCGTCGGTAGGAGCCGTATAAAGCAGGCTACTGACCAGTTGCAAGGTGCGGATGGCGCATTCGATTTCACGACCGAGTTCCAAGAAGCGCCATTCGTGGCCGCGCGTCATGGAATCCGCTGCAAGCCCGGCCACCGCAGCGCTGTCCGAAAGCACTTCCTTTAGGTAAGGCAACAGCGCTGCCGCACCTGTTCCCGCCGGCATTTCTGCAATTCCAAATCCGTTCAGATAAAGCCATAAATCCTCTGAAATTCGGTCCCGCAACTGCATGCCGAGTTCTCGAATTTCCGTCAGCACACATTGCATGCCGTTCTTGTTGTCCTTGCGCAAGATAAAGTAACGGAGTGCGTTTTCGGGATCTTGCGCGAGCCTGGACTGCGATTCGTCTGTAAGCCCTGCCTTCAGTATCCACGGCAATTCCGGCATGTCCATCCAAGATTCGTCCGAAAGCCTCACCGCGATGCCTCTTGCAATACGGGCCATCATGTTCGATGCCGACAATGCTCGCCCCAGCCGGAACAAGTTCTCGGCCGCACGGCTAGGCAAGTCGCCTCCAGCTCTCGACGGCGTGATTGACTGGCCGGCAGGAGCGAGCAATGAAAAGTTTGCTACGGGCCTTTCCGAAAGCACCCAGATGTCTTTTTCACCAAGTCCATTGTCCAAAATCCCGAGGCCGCCCGGCATCACCGATGTTTCCTTTGCCGTGTTGACGGCAAAGAACCGCATTAGCGAAGGCACCGGAGTGAAATCCCCATGGTATGCGTAAACGGTCGAAACCTCCATGGATCTTTCGGCTACCCATTGTTCAGGCGCATTCTCGATTGCTTGCAATAGGGCGAGCTGTGCCGTTGTTGTCATTGTTGCATAAGTTTTGCATTCGGCCTCCTTGAAGCTTCCGCTATCGCGAAAGGTTTTCTTGAAAATCCATTTTTCAGGCTCTGCCAACACACGCTCCGCATCGGCCGCGTTCCCGAGCCAAAGTGTTTTCACATCGCGCAATAGCAGTTCTTCGCCTAAAAGCTCGCGGCAAATCTTCGGCAAAAATGGCTTGAACAGGGGCGTTTCCAGAACGCCTGTCCCGAGGAAGTTCGCGATGGCCACATTTCCGGCGCGGACAGAACTGATTAAGCCCACGGCACCTTCGCCGCTGTCAATTCGCAACTCCAACGGATCGCACATGCCGTCTTCTACTCGGCGGAATATAGTTCCAATCTTTTTGAGTCCCATGAGCGTCTTCATGTACACTTGCATATTGCGGATTGCGAGGTCGTCGTTTTCGACAAGCGGAATTCCCAAGTAACGGGCAATCACGGCGTCTTCGGCGCGACGCGGATTGTCTGGGCTCGATGCCAAGAGAACCACCTTGCTGGTTTCGCCTTCACTTCCGATATTTTTGTGCATGGCGTCTAGGCCATCTATCAGCTTCTTGAAAAATCCTGCCAACCGTTCCGTTTGCATGCTGCGGAACAGTTCCGGGAAAGCACGACTCACGCCAATGCGGTTTTCTAGCGCACGTCCCAAGCCTTCGGGCACTTGCAAATGGTCTGCCATTGCCACGAAAGATCCGTCTTTGAGCCTTGCCACATCGGTCGCCGTCAGGTTCACGAAAACATCGTCAACCGGGTGTACTTTCCATACAACCTGTAAAAAGTCCGGGTTCGCGAATAGCAGCGCGGCGGGCAATTTGCCTTTTTTCCAAAGACGTTGTTCGCCATAAATATCTTTTGCGAGTGTGTTGAATAGTCTTGCCCTTTGCGCGACGCCCGCTTCTAGCGTTTTCCATTCTTCTGCCGTAATCACGAGGGGAATCGGGTCTGTTCCTTTGTGGTTGCCTCCCATGCTCGACGAAAGATCGTTTTCGTCAAGAACGTTATGCAAACGCCTGCAACGGTGCTCAAACTCCTCTTTCGAAAATGCCGAAATGGATTTGATAAAAGTGTCTTCTGTCTCTATGCAGTTCATACATCTAATAAGTGCAAGAACTGTGCCAATACTGTTATTGACTATAATCGGGCAAATTTTGTTACAAGACTTGTAATTATTTCAAATTTCGTTCAAAATAAGGCGGGATTTTCTAGTAAAACCAACTCTTTTCTTGTTGGCATGATTATTGCAAATGTTGTGCGGATAAATATTGAGAATGGATAAAGAAATCGTTTATGAATACTGCTGAGGTTTTGATTAAGTCGCTCGAAAGTGAGGGCGTCAAGTACATTTTTGGAATCCCGGGCGAAGAAACCCTGGAACTGATGGAGGCTATCAAAAAATCGTCCATTAAGTTTATCGCGGTCCGCCATGAGCAGGGCGCTGCGTTTATGGCAGATGTCTATGGGCGTCTAACGGGGAAGGCGGGTGTATGCCTTTCGACGCTAGGGCCGGGGGCCACGAACCTTGTTACGGGTGTTGCCGATGCAAATTCCGACGGTGCTCCGCTGATTGCGATTACGGGGCAGGTGGGAACGGAGCGTATGCACCTGACAAGCCACCAGTATTTGGATTTAGTGAACATGTTTACGCCGATTACCAAGCGCAGCAAACAGGTGGTGCGTCCGGATACGGTGAACGAAATTGTGCGCATCGCGTTCAAGTATGCTGAAATGGAAAAGCCGGGGGCATGCCTCATCGACTTGCCGTGCAATATTGCCGCGATGGATGTGGTTGGCGAAGTTGCTCAGACTCCGCTAAAGCACCATCGTGAAAATACGGAATACGCAAGCCGCGACGCGATTCAGGCTGCTGCAAAGGTTTTTGCGAATGCCGAGCGGCCCGTGATATTGGCGGGGCATTCCGCCGTGCGAAATAATGCATCAAAGGCGTTGACATCGTTCGCGTCTTCGGCGAAGATTCCCGTGGTGACGACCATGATGGCGAAAGGCGTGATCCCTTGCGACAACCCGTATTCGATGCGGTGTATCGGTATCCCGCAGAAGGATTACCAGAACTATGTGATGGAACATGCGGATCTTGTGATTGCAGTAGGTTACGATGTCGTTGAATACGCCCCCGTAAAGTGGAACCCCGAAGGCGACAAGAAAATTATTCATATCGACGAATCGCCGAACCATGTGAACAAGTTTTATCAGCCTGATGTAGAAGTCATTGGCGATATTTCTGCATCGCTGAATGAACTGTGCGGGCTTTGCCCCAACACCAAGGCTCCGGAATGGGCGCTACGCATTCGCGAGATGATGGTGGCTGACCATTCCCGCTACGATTGGGACAACAGTTTTCCGCCGAAACCCCAGAAGGTGCTCCACGACATTCGGCAGGTTATGGGCGAAGATGATATCTTGCTCTCGGATGTGGGGGCGCACAAAATGTGGATCGCGCGGCAGTACAACTGCTACCATCCGAATACCTGTATTATCTCGAATGGTTTTGCAACCATGGGGATTGCGGTGCCGGGCGCCCTTGCGGCAAAGCTTTTGAATCCGGACAAGAAAATCCTTGCGGTCACGGGTGACGGCGGCTTTATGATGAACAGTCAGGAATTGGAGACTGCTTATCGAGAGCACATTCCGTTCGTGACGCTAATCTTTACCGATGGCAGTTACGGCCTCATCAAGTGGAAACAGGAAGAACGCTACGGCGATAGCTATGCGGTCGAATTCACGAATCCGGATTATGTCAAGTATGCAGAATCCATGCACCTGAAGGGCTACCGCATCGAACGCACGGAAGACTTGCCGGGAACCTTGCGCGAGGCCTTTGCACAGGATGTTCCCTGCATTATCGAATGTCCGGTGGACTATTCGGCGAACATGGAACTTTCTGAGTATCTGAAAAATTTGAAAATCTAGGAGAAAGATATGGGATACATTGATAGCCTTTTCACGGGACAATCGGATTTGTTTGGTGTAACCGTATCCGAATCTTCTCGTGCTCTTTCCGTCGACTGCGTTTCGGGACATCCTGCTGTGTACCGCCATCTGAAACCATGCAGTAATGTCGATGAGAGTGAATCACAGAAAAAGAACTCATAGTAAACCTCCTCACCTCAAAAACAAGAACCGCCGGTAGCGATACCGACGGTTCTTTTTATTATTTTATTGGGTATGACTCATGCCGAACTTGTCAAGCGCCTGTTGGCTGAACAGGATTTGAAGTACCGCGACTTTCATGCGTCGCTGTTGCCGAACATCGACAAGAAATCGATTATCGGCGTGCGCGTGCCCACAATGCGAAAAATTGCGAAGGAGTTTGTGGATTCGGCGGTGAAGGGGGCAGCGAAGGGCTCAAAAATCATGCCGAAGGATGTCGCGAACTTTTTAGACAAGCTCCCGCACAAGTATTTCGAAGAAAATCAGGTGCACCTTTTTGCGGTGGAACGCATCAAGGACTTTGACGAATGCATGCGCCGTATCGAGCAGTTCTTGCCCTACATAGATAACTGGGCTGTATGCGACGGCAAATCGCCCAAAGTTTTGCTCAAGGATGAGGCTCGCTTTTACGCCAAGATTTGCGAATGGTTGAAGTCAAGCAAACCTTACACGGTGCGATTCGGCGTGAACATGCTCATGAACTTTTTCCTGGATGAACGCTTCAGCAAAGAACATTTGAAACTCGTTGCCGCTATCGATGAAAATCTTTTCGACGACGATTCGACTGGGGCTGCGCAGACTTCGGTGAATGCCGCCCGCCCCACTGACCGCTACTACGTGCAAATGGTAATCGCTTGGTACATGGCGACCGCCCTCGCCAAGCAATGGGACGCAACATTCCCCTACATCAAAGGCCGTAAAC
The DNA here is from genome assembly GCF_900142545.1 of Fibrobacter sp. UWT2. Taxonomy (NCBI): domain Bacteria; kingdom Pseudomonadati; phylum Fibrobacterota; class Fibrobacteria; order Fibrobacterales; family Fibrobacteraceae; genus Fibrobacter; species Fibrobacter sp. UWT2. The sequence goes on from NZ_FRBF01000011.1 coordinate 33,726, forward strand.
TTTCGCCCTGGATTCACGCAAAATCCATCCAAAAAGCCTGCGAAAGCTACCGCATCACGCAGGAGCAAAAAGAAATCCTTCGCGGGTTGAAATAAAAATCCCATAAATAAAATTTGGAATAGCTGAATTTTTGTGCTCTTAAACACGACATTATTTGTCGCAGTCGTTATGTATTTTTAGTGAATAACGAAATTCACTAAAATTTTCAAACGAGAGCCATAATGACTAGGATTCTTTCACGCTCGCCGCGGTGGGATATTCTCCAGAATTTCTACCGCGACTTCGATAACGGCCGCAAGCGCGACTGTGTTGAAAAGTGGAAAAAGGAAGTGCCCCAAAGCAGGCTTGAACGCGATCTTTTCGAAACCAAGATTCACATTGAATTTCTGAATGACCGCCACGAAAAACTGAACAAGGAATTCCGCTGGACCTACGCGAATATGAAAAAGTTCATTGCGCTCGACCAGCGTTTCAGGGAATTACATCGAAGTATTGCCCGCACCTTCGAGGCGACAAAGAAAGACATTGCCGCACTCAACGCGCAAAAACACAAGTGGTATAGGGAATACGAACTTGAATCGGAAATCTGCCCTGCAAACGACTGGGACATTCCTGGCGAACACGAATACATCAGCGATTTGCTTTTTTGGTATGCCAATTGGGGCTCCATCAATACCTGCTCCAACACGAACGAACACTATTCCGAACGCCACAAGGTCTACCTCGTTCCCGCTTGGAAACAAATGCAATTCGTCGACAAGTTCGTCAAAGACGGCGTCTCCTGGGAACTCGACTCGCTCCTCTACGACAGCGAATCAAGCCTCTACACCTTCCACGACATTGTCCGTATGAAACCGGAACAATTCGAAGTGTGCTACACATTGAGATTTTAAACAAAAGCGAGGTTCTATGAGAAGACGATACATTTATCAGCTGGCGGCAACGATTCTGCCGAATGGGTTAGGCTACGACACTGTCGATCACGACCTGGGAATTTTCACGTCGCTACGCACCGCCAAAAAAGTTCTGCGGGATTACGTCAAGGGCGGAGATTTCTATTGCCCGGTCTATAGCTTTTCCATCATGTACCTGCCCGTCGACAACGATCTGGATTATGAATCCGATAGGCAAATCAACGTCTATTCGCCCGATGGCAAATTGCAGCTTTCGGAATTCAACATGATGTCCTGTAACGGCGCTTGGAGCAAGAGCCTGAATATAGACCTTCGCGCCGTCATCGACATAGGCCCTGGCAAAAAGCCGTATTTCACGCTGTACAACCATTGGAAACGAGGACTCGCGACCAAGTGCGCACGCATCTCCTTTCTGGAACCCAAATACGAACTGGGCTCCTCGTACAACAAATCCGTCTGGTTCCTGGACGACAACGAGAAAAAGATGCTCATGAAGTTCCTGAAAACAAAATGCAGGAGCATCTTTAGCGACAAGTGCACGAACAACTGGATGAGCGTCATCGGAGCGTTCAACAACGAAGTCCAAGGTGACGATGATGGCCGCATTCTGCCCTACGATTTACCCATCCCGAATTACAACAAATTGGAACCGTAGTGAGAAAATGCCTTTGGGCGTTCCCCGGCCAAATCGATGTGTCATCCTGAGCGGAGTGCAACGGAGTCGAAGGATCTAGCCGGGTCGGGCCATACTCGTACGCCGCTAACGGCGCACTCACCGAGCCTTGCTTACGCAAGTCTCGTCCCTTCGGGTAACTGTCCCTAACGCAGAATGCGATTACGGATTTGGTTAACAGCTTTCAACAATTTTTATTTCTTCTTCTGTCAATCCGTATAAATCATAAACAATCGCATTTATCTGCGAATCAAGAATTTCTATGCGCTTTTCAATAAGTTTTTTGTCTGCGTCAGATTTTGTGGTTGATAATTGCTTATGTGTAGAAAGCTGTTGATTAGCTAATGATGATAGTTTTGTGGCTTTTGATTCATCTAGTTTTGCAATAGGAAATGGTTGAAGGTATTTTGTTTTAAAGCAGAAAAAACCTCCTCGTAAAACATAACCCGTTTGCGAAAGAAAAAACCAAAGCAACTTTGAATTCAATAAAGCTAAATATGCTTTTGTGTTTACACAATGTTTTTCATCAAATAGTATGGTATAACATTTAGTATTATGATATAAATTTTCTGTATCATAGGTCAGAATCTTCTTCAAAAGTAGGCGGGGTTCCCGCAAAAAGGATTCGTGAATTTAAATCTTGTGCGAGCTGTTCCACGGCCTTCTTTTCGTTTGCGGGCAGGCTCTTTTGGATTTTTTCGAGCAAATCCGTGACGGTCTCGCTTGCGGCGGGGTACATGTTCGCAATGCGCTGCAGGAACACGAAATGCAGCATCGTGTTTTCAAAATTCGGGAACAACAGATTGTCTGCTGATTTAACAGCTGATTGATAGCGGAAAGCGCGTTGGTCGCTTAATACGCGGATATAGGCGCCCCCATTGGCAGAAGTCAGCGTTTGCATATCGCGCTGCACGTTGCGGCGCTCGTTTTCGGGAATCTCCAGCGCCTCCATCAAGTCACTGACGGAATAGCTCCTGCTCGGATTCGAAATCAGAAGCGCAAATAATTGTAATACACGGTCTGCGCGGGTAATATCTGCCATAAAATACCTCTACGTTTAAATATATATGCTTACTGCGACAAAAGATGTCGCGTTTACGACTATTTTTTGAAAAACACCCCGAAAAGTCCACATTTGACATTTAGTCATTTTGGGGGTATATTTAGGGGTATGATGGGTATTGGTAAAGATTTTAAAGTCTCGTGCGTGGCCCTTGCCGCGTTCTGTTTAGCAGGTTTATTTGTCCCTGCACATGCACAAACTAAGGTCGTTGTAGACCCGGGCAAGCGCTACCAGGTTTTCGAAGGTTGGGGTTCCAGTCTTTGTTGGTGGGCCGTGAAGGCGGGCGCCTGGAGCGAGGCGAATCGTAGCAAGTTGATTGGTGCGATCGCGGATCCTGATACGGGTCTTGGCTACACGATTTTCCGTTACAATATTGGCGGCGGCGACCAGCCGGGGCATAATCACCTCACGAAGGGTGATGGCGCCGCGGCGGTGCCCGGTTACAAGACTACCGAAGGTGGCGATTTTGACTGGACGGCGGACCCGTACCAGCGTAACATTGCGTTTGAACTTGCGAAGCGCGTGAAGGACCCGATTTTCGAGGCGTTCAGCAATTCGCCGCCGTGGTGGATGACCAAGAGCGGCTGCGTTTCGGGCGGCAACAATGGCGCCGACAACTTGAAAGAAGACTACTTCGACGATTTTGCCGACTACCTTTCCGAAGTGGCGCTCCACTTTAAAAAGGAATGGGGAATCACGTTCCGCACGGTGGAACCATTTAACGAGCCGAGTGCCGGCTGGTGGAAGGCGAACGGTGACCAGGAAGGTTGCGGCTTCAAGAGTAATCAGTCGAAGATGATTGTGGAACTCGGCAAGGCGCTCGTTGCGAAGGGCCTGTTCCCCGAAACCTCGGTGAGTGCTGCCGACGAGACGAACATCGGTGATGCCCTGAACCAGTTCAACGGTTACAGCAGCGAGGCGCTCTCTTACATGTTTCAGGTGAATACGCACAGCTATTCTGGCGGCGAGAATCGCGCGAAGCTGTTTAATGCGGCGTTCGCCAAGAACAAACGCGTGTGGCAATCCGAAACGGGCCCGCTTCACAAGAGCGGCGACGAGAATATTGCGCTCTGGATGGCGGGCGTGATTCTTGCGGACCTGCGCGACATGAAGGCAAGCGCCTGGGTGGATTGGCAGATTGGCGATCCGGCGGAAAACTGGCGTAGTCTCGCGCTGAACCACAGCAAGCAGACTTTCAGCCCGAACGCGCGCTACTATATGCATGCGGCTTTCAGCCGCTACATCCGCCCGGGTTCGCGTATTATCGACAGCGATAACGGCAACACGCTCGCGGCGCTGCGCGAAGATGGCGCCTTGGTGCTCGTGGTTCGCAACAGCGGCACGAGCGACGTGAAGTATGAATTCGACTTGCGCGGGTTTGATAAAATCGGCGCAAGTGCGAAGGTGGTGCGGTTTGAATTGCCGGGCAGTTTGAAGGCGCAGTCCGATATCGCGGTGTCGGGTAAGACGCTTTCGATGACGGCGCCTGCTCAGACGATTACGACGATGGTCATTGACGGCGCCGAAGGTGGCGTCTGTAAGCCGGATACAATTATCCCGTACGTGAAGGTGCATGACGGCGGCTGGAACGAGACGACCGATGTTCAAGTGAATAAGGGCGACTCGCTGGTGATTGGCCCGCATCCGTGGGAAGGTGGCCGCTGGGTTTGGAGTGGCCCGAACGGATTCGCTTCGACTGATCGCGAAATCCGCTTCAAGAATCTTGACGGAAAATCGAGCGGCTACTACAAGGCGGTCCACACGAATGCTTCGGGCTGCGAAGCCTCCGTAACCATCAAGGTGGTGGTCGATGACCCGGAAAATCCGTTCGTAGAACCGGATACGACTCAGGAAGATTCGACGACGGCAATCAGGAACCGCAATCTTGCCAGCTTCGAAATTGGGCCGAACGAACCGATTCAGGTCTTTGACATGCAGGGACGATTCTTGGGCAAATCGCTCAAACTTGCTCCGGGAATGTACCTTGTCCGTCAGGGATTTCGCTTGCAGCAGGTCCGAATCAAATAGTATTACGCCATTATCAAGTGGTATTACGTCATTATTTTGCAAAAAACGAAGAGCTTTCTTATAAAAAGCGTAAATTTTGCTATCCTTTATTTATGCTTTTACAAACAACAGCTCAAAAAATCGCTTTTTCTGTCCTCGCCCTGTTCCTCCTCATTACCACAGGCAAGGATTGGTTTGACTTTTATTCCTGCGGCGCCGTAAGCCAGTGCCTCTCTGATGCGGGCACCCTGCAGCTCTACACCAAGTCGGTCATGACGACCATGCTCACGGTGCTTGCCTTTGTGGCGGCACCGAGCGCCTTCTCTAGCCGAGATGGCAAGCTGCTGCGTGCGGCGTTCGTGCTCTCGCTATTGGCTGACTACAGCTTCAGTCTGCTCAAGGCAACCGTTGCCGATGCGGGAACCCTCAGCACCGTTCTCGGTATCACCTTCTTCATGGTGTTCCAGACCATCTTGATTTACAGACATTCCCGCAAGTCCGAAGCAGACAAGAGCCTCCCCAAGATTTACTGGTTGTTGGCCGTGGCTGTTATCGCAGGCATCGCCCTGATTGCTACGGGCACCTTGAGCCTCACCGTGGCCGTTGTCGTGGTTTATGGCGTGTTTGTCATTACCTCGGTGGTCGTCGGTATTCTGGCGCCACGCAAAGGTTATTTCCCGACTATGAATGCAAAACTGATCCGTTGGGGCATGATTGCCTTCTTCTTTGGCGATGTGTGTGTCGGACTTTCGATGGTCACGGGTGATGACCACAGTGCTTTGCAGTCGGTTGCCGAAATTGCAAACAATATCATTTGGTGGTTGTATGTGCCGGCACAGCTCATGCTGATTCGCGCCTGCGTCAAGCCGAAAGCATAAAAAAAGGCATTCCTCACGGTGGAACACTCGAAGCTACTCATCTAAAAATGATAGCAGTGCCTCGGGGCTTTGTTTTTCGCGTCGATGCGCGCCTAAACTGAACACCAAGAGCGACGAGCTTTAAAAATACTGTTAGATCGGGCGTTAATCCGTGGGATGCCTTAGCCATAATATACCCAACTTGAGCATCAAAAGCAAGTGGAAAAACGAAAAATATTTTTTTGTCCTTTTAAAATAAACGATAAGTAAATAATTCTTATCCTTGCTTGGCGAAATTAGTTCATAAAGGTCGTTTTTATACAAACGAGCCCTACTCCATTTTGGAATATTCAGCCTTCAGTATCGGGAGTGATAAATTCTGCACAGTATTTAGCGACTTGGTCGCGTAAGTTGTTGCCGCGGACCTTGCCTAGCAGGATTTCGATGTCTTCGATGGGGGCTGCCATGAATGCTTCGGCGCTCCTGTACTTGCTCAAAATCTTGACGCGGGTTTCGTGGCCGACACCTGGCATCTTGAGCCATTCGACTTCCAAGTCCTTTTTACGCTTGCTGCGCTGGTAGGTGATGGCGAATCGGTGCGCCTCGTCGCGGGCGTTCTGCAAAAGCTTTAGCGCGGGGCTGGTACGGTGCAGCACGATGCTCTTGCGGTCGTCGGGGAACACGATTTCTTCGAGGCGCTTGGCGAGGCCGATGAGTGGTAAATCCTGGTCGTGGCCGAGCTCTTTCAGAATCTGCATCGTGGCGTCTACTTGGCCTTTACCGCCGTCGCATACCCACAAGTCGGGCATGGGAACGCCTTCGTTTTCAAGCCTGCGAATGCGGCGAGTCATCACTTCGCGCATACTGGCGAAGTCATCGACGCCTTCGACCGTCTTGATGATAAACTTGCGGTAGTTGGCTTTATCGGGGCGCCCGTTCTTGAAGGCCACAAGGCTTGCCACCGTGTTTGTGCCCGAAAGGTGGGATATATCCACGCATTCGATGCGGAACGGCGTCTTTTTAAGCCCGAGGACTTTCTGCAGTTCGAATACGCTCTGGTCGATTTCGCTGTACTTCTGCACTTCGGCGCGCATTTCCACAAGTATCATGTCGGCGTTGGCGCCTGCAAGTTTCAAGAATCCGAGTTTTTCGCCGCGCTGGGGCGTGCTGAAAGTGACCTTTCTCCCTGCCTGTTTGCTGAGCGCTGCTTCGAGTTCCTTGCGGTCTTCCGGGAGCACAATGTCGGTTGCGATTTCGGCAGGGATCAGGGGTGCCTCCATGTACCACGGGAGCACCATCTGCCTGAAAATTTCCGTCTCGTCGTCTTCGAGTTTGCATTCGAGCCGGTAATGTCTGCGCCCCATGAGCACGCCTTTGCGGTATTCCAAAATCACGGCCGCGGCCATGTCGCCGTTACGACGGAGCGTCACCACGTCCAGCGACAAGTTCGGGTCGCTGGTATCGGTCTTCTGGTGCGTGCCGGAGGCTTGCAACGCTTGAATGGCGTCGCGCTTTTTCATGGCGGTTTCAAAATCGAGTCTCTCGCTCGCTTCTTCCATTTCGCGCTGCCAAAGGTCAATCAGGTCGTCGCGCTTGCCTTCGAGCATAAGTCTTGCATTAGCGACATCCTTGGCGTATTCCTCTTGCGTAATGAGCCCCGCACACGGCGCACTGCAGCGCCCGATGTGGTAGTTGAGGCAGGGGCGCACGGGGTGCTTGGCGGGCAGTTCCATGGAGCATTCGCGAATCTTGAACAGCCTCGCCGAAATGTCGATTAGCTTGTCGATGTAGCGCGAGCTCATGTATGGGCCGTAATACTGGCGGCCGTCCTTCTTGACGGAACGCGAAAGCGAAAGCCTCGGGAAAGGTTCCTTGACCGAGAACGCCAGGTACGGAAAGTGCTTGTCGTCTTTCAGGAGCACGTTGTACTTGGGCGTGTGCTTGCGAATCAGGTTAGCCTCTAGGATGAGAGCCTCTTGCTCGCTCTCGGTAATGATCCATTCGATGTCGCGAATGTAGGGGAGCATGAGCGTTGCCGCGCGGTGCCCGTTGTGCTCGGAGCCGTCGAAGTAGCTGCGCACGCGGTTCTTTAGGACTTTAGCCTTTCCGATGTAAATGATTTTCCCCTGGGCGTTCTTCATGATGTAAACGCCCGGCCGGTCCGGCAATTCCGTCAGTCGCCGCTGTATATGTTCATTTACAGAAATCATTTGGCTTTTATGAAAAAATTTAGTTATCTTAATATTGTTAAAGTTCTAAAACTCATTAGACGGAGCAAAAATGAATTTAGAAAAAATGAGTGTTTTATCTCAGAAAATTGAGGGTGTATTGGGAATGGTCCGTACCCTCAAAGAAGAAAATGCTAAAATCAAGCGCGAACTGTCGCAGGCCCAGGCAATGGTACAGGACAAGACCCTGTTGCTCGAATCTGCCAAGCATGACCTTGCCGACTGCAAGGCGGCCCTCGATGCCCGCGCCAACCAGGCGGATGCTCAGCAGGATATGCTGAACCGACAGACCACTCAAATGGAGGCCCTGAACGAAAAGACGGTGGTTCTTGGTCAGCAGCTGGTCGAAAAAGATGGCTGCATCGAAAGCCTGGAATCCAAGGTTCGCGAACTTACAAGCAATCAGGAATTGCTGAGTGGCCAAATCAACGAAAGAGCTGAAACTGTGAGCGCCCTCAATGCCCAGGTGGCCGAAAAGGATGCGACGATTGCAAAGCTTATGGATCAACTTTCCGAAAAGAACGCCTTGGTCGAAAGCTTGAACGAACAGTTGCAGGCTCAGAACGAAGAAATCGCCGAAGCACAGGAAAAGTTCAACCAGCTGGTAGCAACTATTGAAAACGAACTGGGAACCGACATTGAACTGAACGATTCTCCCTCCATCGAACCGGTTGTAGAAGGTTCCGAAGACGCTGAAACAGAAACGGCTGAAACGGAAGAAGTGGCTGAAGAAGCTGCAGAACCGGCTAGTTCTGACGAAGATCTCGTATTTGAAGATGTCACTGCAGAAAATGCAGAAGCCGCTGAACCTCAGATGGACGAATCTGTTTCTCAGGAACAGGAGTCCGAAGACGATGTTCCGACGGTTGAAGTTCATGGGGCCGACGAAAACGACAATGATCTGTTCGCGAGCAAGCAGGAGGGCTCGCAGACAAATTTTTTCGGATAAGGATGCTGATGGACGATGATCCATTCGGCGTAGGGATAAAATAATGGCTAGTATCGAACCTTTGAAATCGGTAACTATTTCCGTTGCCCAGGAATCCATTCAGATTCGCACCGACTTGCCGGATGCGGAATTGAATGAAATCGTGGAAAGCATTAACCAGCGATTTGAACGCTCGGCGAAGTTCCAGATGGATAACCGTAAGCGCATGGCCTTGCTTGCCGTGGAGCTTACTTCCGAAATCATGGAACTCCGCAAGCAGCTGGGGCGCGCGAAAATATATTACGATCAGATGGAAAAGGAAGTCCAGAACCTTACGCTCTTGCTAGACGAAGGAATGGACAGTGTCGGTCAGCTTTAAAAATCCAAAGTTTACGAACAAAAGAAAACCCGAGCTTTTCGCCCGGGTTTTTCGTTTGTTAAAGGTTTCGTTTTATTCGAGTGTGCCTTCGACGCAGCGTACGTTGTAGGCGCGAGGACCTTCACTAGACTGGAAATCCTTTTCGACACTGTCGCCAGAATAGGACTTGATTCTCCAAGAAGTGTAGTTTCCGCTTTGGATAATCCAGATGTAGCCCTGTCCGTCATCGAGGCCGAATGTCACTTCGCCGCCGTCGTCGCTGATCTTGAATCTACCGCCGATGGTCCACCAGCTGTCGGGCTTGCTTGTGGCGGCCGCTTCAACTTCAGCCTGGGTCGGCAGACGCCAGCCCATGGGGCAGACTCTCTGTGCAACGGCGTAGGTGTAATACACGCTTTTGTTCTTGGTGCATACGTCGTCACCTTCGGAGTTTTGACAGTAGCTGCCGACCTCGGTCCTGTACCGGAGGTTCTCAGACATCCACGTGGTGCCGTCAATCGTTTCTAGCGGATAGGTGTTGTTGTCGCGGTTGTCGGTCAAGGTGTTGCCGCTCTTGGTGGGCGGAACCTGGGCTTCTTGCGACATACTAATATCAATGCTGATCGACGAAGAGGACTGGATTTCTGGGTTAGAGGTCATTCCTGCATACTTGGCCCTGCATTCATCGGTCCAGCAGAACACTTCATCTTGGCGATAGTTCGGAGTAGGGATATCTCCAAGATTAGGATCTTGCTGGATAACGACTGTCTTGGTCACTGTATCGTGCTTGACCTCGGCAGGCTTTCCCGGATTAGGATTGGTTCCGTCGGGAGCGACAGTTCCAGCATCAGAACTAGTTGGGGTCTGTACAGAGGAAGAAGAAAGAGTTGCCGGGGTATCATTTGCCGGAGTAATTGCGGGTTCATCTGCAAGCGTAGCCCCCGGAGACAGCAAGTCACTGTCAGAGGAACACCCCCAGAATAAGCACACCACACCCACACATCCCAAAAATGTAGTGATCTTTTTCATGCCTCTAAATATAGTTTACATTTTTCGACTTAACTAGAAAAAAGAAATTTACTATGTTTGGTGTCACTATGACGAACGTTGAAATCTTTGATACCACTTTTGCCATGACCATTCTCGTGGTCCTTGCACTCGTTGTTCCTACCGCACTTCTGGTGGCGAACTGGTTCCTGCATCCGGGTAAGATCAAGGGAACGTCTATCAAAGGTACGTCTTATGAATGCGGTGTCGCACACGTTTCCGGTACATCGGGCGAGCGATATCCTGTAAAGTATTACATGGTTGCCATGTTGTTCCTGGTCTTTGACCTGGAAGTGGCGTTCCTCTACCCCTGGACCGTTCAGTTCCTCAAGGGGGGCTGGGACTTGCTGTTCGTGTTGCTTGGATTCCTCGTGATTCTTGAAGCAGGCTATATCTACCTGGTCAAGAAGGGAATCCTCAACTGGACTCGAATCCAAGACTAGGATTCGGGAAAAGAATATTCTATCTCAACTAAACGAACGCGGTCCCTAGGGATCGCGTTTGTTTTTGTGGAACAAAACATTTTTCTACTTTATTGAATATGAACAACCCTACGCCTGACTTTAATTCGCAACATTTTGAAGTTGCCGGTTTTATTCGCGAAGTGTTCGGCTATATGGAACGCTTCAAGGGCCAGCTGTTTGTGCTGAAAATCGAGGATGACCTGATGAGTCACCCCTTGTTCCCGGTGCTGATGCGCGATATCGCCATTTTGCACAAGTCGGGTATCCGCATTATCATTGTGCCGGGTACGCGCAACAGTATCGATGCTCAGCTCAAGGCGTGGGAACTGGAATCTACGTTCCATGCCGGCGTGCGCTTGACTAGCGAAGAAGCCCTGCCCCACATTGAGCAGGCTTCTCTGGGTGTTGCCCAGCATATTATGAGCCATTTGACGGCAAGCGGTCTTAGGGGTATTCAGGGCAACTGGGTGCTCGCCCGGAGCATGGGTGTGATCGACGGTGTGGACTACATGCGCACCGGCCGTATCGAACGTATCCAGCGCGACATTCTGGAACAGCTTTTGGATGAAAAGTTCGTGCCGATTATTCCGCCGATTGGCTGGAACAAGCTCGGGCACGCCTACAATATCAGTTCTACCGAATTGGCAACCGAACTTTGCAAGTACATGAAGGTGGGCAAGCTGTTCTTTATCGGTAACCAGAACGGTATCAAGCTCGAAGGCCTGGTAACAGGCAAGAACACCAAGTACCTGGAACCTACGGAATCGGGCGTGATTTCGGCTATGGACGTGGACCAGGCGAAGGAACTGTTGGAACTCAATTCCGACCAGCTCGACTTTGCGCAGATGGATTACCTGATGAACGCCATTCACGCTTGCGAGGCGGGCGCGAACCGTGTTCACCTCTTGAGCGGTGAATTCCAGGGTAGCGTGTTGCAAGAAGTGTTCAGCGCCCGCGGTGACGGTACCATGGTGTACGCCAACCAGTACTCCAGTATCAGGCCCGCCAACGTGGAAGACATCCCGGATATCCTGCGGATTATGCAGGACTACATCGACAAGGGTTACCTGGTCCCGCGTACGCAGGAAAGCATTTCCGAAAAACTGCGTGATTATGTTGTCTATAGCATCGATAACAGCATTCACGGTTGTGGCGCCTTGCACGAATTCGAAAACGGAATGGCCGAAGTGGCAGGCATTGCGGTGGCCGCGAACTACCGCAAGTCGGGCATTGGCGATGCCATTGTACGTCACTTGATTTCGGTGGGCCGCATGAAGGGTTACAAGACTCTGTTCTTGTTGACTACGCAGGCTCTCGACTGGTTCTACCATTTTGGATTTGTCGATGGCACGGTGGACGAATTGCCGCCTACCAAGCGTGATCATTACAACAAGAAACGGCATTCCCGTATCTTGATGCTTCCGCTTGACAAGTAACCGCAGGCAAAAACCTGCGGGGCTTTGTCGGTTGTCTAGCGAATTTGGCGATTTGTCAGTGATTTGCTGCTAAATAGTTCTTTTTTTCGTTAATTTATGTAAATTCTAGCCATTGCTTAGGAATGGAGAGCTTATGCTTCTTTTTCGTAAAATAGTAGTGTTGTTTTTTGTGTTGCTGTGGCTTGCGGCTTGTTCTGACGATGTAAGCAGTGAGGAAGTGGTTCGCCGTATTGATGAAACCGGTTATACCTATTCGCCTGCGGCGTTAAAAGGCTCTATTCAATACTTGCCTTCCATGACGGCGGAGAAAGTTCGTATTGTCAGGCTGAGATACGACTTGTCTCCTATAGATTCCTTTGAGGTTCCGGTGAATTCTTCCTGGTACGGCTATGAATTCTCGGCCGCTTCCACCGACTATGAATCGCCTTATGTGAAAATCGTGACGGTGTTTCCTGCCCAAGGTGACAAGAAAATGGAATTCGGACAGTATGGGCGCTTGGCCGAATCCAATAGTGGTTTTATACAGAACTTGTATCTTGCATTGGCAGCAGACCGTATTAAGACTCTGATGGACGAAGAGGATTACGATTTTGACAAGGCGCAAAAAACGGCGTTGGAAGAGCTGGGGAAAGTTTTTGGTATGGATTTAAGCGATGTTAACTGGCGCGAATTCAACAATCGGTTGGGGGGATACGCCAATTATTTTGGGGATGTGACTCCCTACGTCTATTGCCGTCATGAAGTTTCGGATAGCGTTTTCTACAGTGATTTCAAAAAGTTCCGCGAAACCTTTGCCCAGAAGGGTCGCGTTGATTCTTCGATGATTGTGAAGGCAGCCGATGCGCTGCTTTCGACATTTGAAATTCTTGTGGATTCGACGTATTATCTTGCTCAAGGAGTGTCGAGGGATTCTTCCCTTGGATTTGCGTCTATAGATAGCGCCTTTATCGGGAAGGCGTACGACTTATTGGTAAAGGATTCTACTGTAACGATTCAAACGAAATCGAGTTCCTTTTATGGAAGGTCCCTTTATAGGGAATGGATTGGGGATGGCCGCTCCAGTATGCTTTTGTGGCGATTGCTGTCGAACCGGGAGGATGCCCTTGGTCTGTGCGGGCATTATGCAGATCGAATGATACAGCGCAATGACACTCTTTATGTTTGTAGAAACAATTCCCACATATGGGAGGTCATTACTGAACATGATTCCCTGTTCAACCATCAATACGGCGAGTGCTCTAGATACAAAAACGTGGGGCAGCCTCTTTATGTCAATGATTCCTTGTTCGTATGCGAATGTGAAAGCGATGGTGTTTGCTCCTGGAGCGACAAGTATGTAAAAAGGGTGTTCCTGAAAAACGATACGATGTATGCAAAGGTTCTTGATGCCAAGGCAACGTCTAAATTCGGCAAGTGCGACGATTATGTCTCTGATGGCAGTGTGCAAAAATTGGGAGATGTATATGTCCAGTGTAGGCTCTATAATTGGACTGAAGTCGATTCCCTGGTTTATTATTTGGGTGAGTGCCATAACAAAGAAAAGGGTGAGCATTTGGGTGTTTATTATGCCTGTAGCAAGGATGGAGATTTCTGGGGCAATGATTGGGTAGAAATTTTGGCGCCGGTTTATTATGATTCCACTTGTGTTTCCGAAAATGACAATCAGGTCCTGAAATTTGGTGAAGACTATTTTGTTTGTGAAGCGCCGAAAGAATGCAAGGGTATGGATGGTTTTGCAGTGCAGGAATGCGGATTGACCGGTACTTGGCGCAAGATGAAGGAAGAAGAAATTATTCCGCCGGTAGCTGATTTGGAATGGTGCACGAGTGCAATCAAGAACAAGAAAGTTATTTACGATGGCGCTTATTATGAATGCAGCAGGGGTAAATGGCGAGAGGTCAAAAAGGATACACTTGCGCCCCCTGAAAAAGACGGCTTGCTTTGTGGTGATTCGTTGTTCGGCGTCATTAAGCATTACGGCTATGATTACTATAGATGCGATACCAATCGCGTCTGGCACATGATGCAACCTCAGGAAAAATTGCCTCTCCAGTATCGCGATAGTTTGGGCCGCTGCGATTCCATATCCAATAAGGTTCTTCATTGGGACGAGTATTCAAGATCTTTTGTGGGCTGCACGACTAGGGACAGCATTTATGAATGGGATGTCATTAATGTGGGAACGAGCCCGTACACTTTGCCGCCTTCTTTGGACAGGAAAAAGCTTGCGGGCAGTAGTCTAACGGATTCTATTTATACGGTGACGGCAGATGGTGTTGAATACCGATTCAATATTGTCAAGAAATCGTACTTGACAAATTACTACAACTTGATTCTGAGCCATATGGAATTTGATGGTAAAGGGTATGGCGCCTATTCGTACAATGGGAAAATCTATTTGCATAGTGAACGTGGAACGGATTCGCTGTTGTTGAAATCCATTGAAAACAAGAGTGCTTCCTTCGATGATTTTTATGTTGACTGGAAAACGCGAATCACCAAGGATTGTAAATGTGGCGACATTAACTTAAAAGTCCATGAGGATAGCCTTTCCGTGATTTTCTACGACGAAAATACTTTCATGGATTACGATAAGGCCAAGACGTTCTGCCCCACAGGTTTCCATATTCCCGATTCGACGGAGTTTATGCAGAAGTTCAAATTCCCAACGACTTCGACGAGTTTCCGTAACGACTCTCCCTTAAGCTGGTATTTTAGGACCGATAGGGTGGTTGGCTGCAGTGCGTCTAATATAATCCACTCTGATTTGTTCTGGACCAGCACCGAGAAAAATTCCGACACCCAATACTGCTACGAATCGTCGATGAGGACCGTGACGATGAACGAAATGTCCCGTCGCATTGTAGAATGCCCCAAGGATTTGTACCCGATGGCGCAGGTGATGTGTGTCATGGATGAATGATTTGTATTTTTGAAACGAGGTTTGATGATGAATACTCTCGAAGCTATTTTGACTAGACGCAGTACCCGCAAGTTCCTGGCAAAATCCGTGGAACGTGAAAAACTTGAAAAAATCGTCGAGGCGGGCCGTTATGCCCCTACGGGTGGTAACTGTCAGAGCAATCATTTCTTCGTGATTAGCAATCCGGATGTACTCAAGAAACTTGTGGAATTGGTGCAATCCGCTTTTGCTGCGATGGAACTCCGCGAAGATCTGTACAAGAGCCTGCAGAATTCCATTCGCCTGTCGCAGAAGGGCAATTACGTGTTCAACTACAATGCGCCAGCGTTGATTGTGGTGGCGAGCCAAAAGGAATACGGCAACAACATGGCCGATGTCGCTTGTGCCGTCGAAAACATGATGCTTGCTGCAAATGAACTCGATCTTGGCAGTTGCTATATCAATCAGCTCAAGTGGCTGAACGAAGACCCGACCCTGCTCGAATACCTGCGCTCGCTCGGCCTTAAAGAAAGCGAACGTGTGTACGCCTCGGTAGCCATCGGCTATGCCGACACCGAATCGGGCCTCCCGAACCGCAAGGAATCTCCGCGCACCGGGAACCTGGTGGAGTTTTTATAGCGCTTTCTGCGTAGATTGTGACATTTTGTCAACGGAAAAACCGGATGTCCTGTAACGTCCGGCTTTTTTTGGATATATATTTTGTATGAGATATAAGGAGGAGATATGTTATACTCATTTTTCAGGGGTTTTAGCCTTTTGGCGTTTGTGCTTGTCGCCGCAATTTCGGCACAGGCCTACACAATCACGTACAACTTGATGGGTGGCGTTAACCATCCGGACAATCCGGCGAGTTACGAACGTGATACGACAAAGCTTATTCTGAAAGCACCTTCAAAGGAAGGCTATGCCTTCTTAGGGTGGTATCTTGTGTCTGCAAGCGGCAGGGACTCCAGCTATTATAAGGGGGACAATTTTGCTCGCTTCAGGAATCTCTCAAGAAGCTGGCTCGCGAGTGATATTGAAAATTTTACGGTAGAAGCAAGGTGGGGTCTTGTTCCTGAAATTCCGCAGCAAGATGAACGTGGCTGTTACTTGATTCGAACCGCCAGGGAATTGTATGGTATTGCTTCGGTTTCTAAACAGGATTATGAATACAGTCCCGAGTATCGATTTGAAGGTTGTATTTCTCTCATGAATGATATTGTCGTTAACAAGAACTTGCTTGATAAAGACAAGAATCTGTCTTTGGAAGAATTTGTGTACTGGATTCCGGTTCTTTTCAAGGGGACGTTCGAAGGCAACGGTTTCAAAATTTCGGGCCTGCGCGGAAACTACGGCCTTTTTATGGAACTCGGAAATGTTTATGGTGGATACATAACGCCTACTTTGGTCAAGAATTTGGGCGTTACGGATTCCTACTTTTCTGGTAAAGTTGTCGGCGGTATCGCGGCGACAATTGGCGGGCCGGTTCAAATGAATAATGTATATACGGACGTGTCGGTCCATGCGGAAGATTATGCCGGTGGCCTGATCGGTAGTGTATTCTTGGCTCCAGATGAATGTGTGACGGCTATGAGGCCGGCCTTGAATGCCCCACAGTACGCCGGTAAAAGTGCCGCTGATTATTCGCGTGCCGCTTTCATTGAAAATTCCTACAGTTTAGGGCTTGTTGAAGGCGCTTATGCGGGCGGCATTGTTGGCGAAATGGATGTCGCCGTTTTAAGGAATGTCTCTTTCGCGGGCCAAGTGAAAGGGACTTCTACAGACTGCATTGTGGCAAAAAAGGGCAATGCCTGCTCTACAAGCAGTATCATATTTGAGGTGGAAAACTCCAAGTGTATCGATAATGGTGACACGGCGGCGTACCCTGTCTTTAAAGAAAACGCGTTCTCGATTGATTATGTCTTGTATGGCGGTGTAAACAGTGAGCAAAATCCGGCTAGTTATATCAAGGGCGATTCTGCCATTGTGTTGAGTGCCCCGCAAAAAGAAAACGATGTGTTCGAGGGTTGGTTCCTGGATAGCAACTTTGTCCAAAAAATCGATACCATAAAGACGCAATATTATGGCGATTGGAAACTTTATGCAAAGTGGAAAAGCTTCTTTGTCATTCATTTCGAAATGAATAAAGGCCAAACTTACAACGGGCGCTCCTTCTATTTACCTTTGGAATTCAGGTGGTCGGCAGATTCTGCTGCATTTGTGCTAGGTACGGCTAGTCGGGAATCCGGATTTGAATTTGACGGCTGGTATGCGGATTCGCTTTTCACGAAAAAGATTACGGAAATTCCTGCCGGGAATACCGAGGATGTTACGGTGTACGCCAAATGGAGCCCGAAGACATATACGATAACGTATCACTTGAATGGCGGTACAAATCATCCGGACAATCCGAGTACTTTTACAGGAGAAGATGACGGTTTTAAGTTCAAGGCGCCGACCCGTGAGGGTGCAGATTTTTACCGTTGGACTTATGGTGAACTGGGCGGTGTAGCAGAAAAAATTTCCAGGATGCAAAATATTGATTTGTATGCGGAATGGTTCCCTAAGCCGCAGAAGCCCAAACAGAATTCGAAAGGCTGTTATCTCATTGGCACAAGGGAAGAATTGTACTGGTTTGCTGAAATGGTCAATGGGCGGCTAGAAGGTGCTGAACGCAATGCAGAAGCGTGTGCATCACTAGAAGCAGACATTGTCGTCAATGACAGTATAGCGAAGGATGATGTTCTGGACCTTGCCGGAAAGGATTATTTTGTGTGGCAACCCATTGAATATTTTGATGGCAGTTTTAACGGGAACGGGCATTCTATTTCAGGATTGCTGATGCACAATCGTTATTCTGATTTTGAAACGTATGGCGGAATGTTCTATTTCGTAAGGTCTTATAATCAGGTTGTTGATATTTTGATTAAGGATTCGTACCTTCGTGACGTTGGTTTTATAAAGTCATTTTCCATTACAGGAAACCGTATGGTCCTTTCGAATGTTGAGGCAAAAAGCGATTGGCAAGCCTCTGTTCGCGGCAATAGCGTTACTTTGTCTGGACTCATGCCTGGGCGTACGCTTCTTGTAATGGATGTGCAGGGCCGTGTTATCTGCCGTATGACAACGCAGTCTTCGATGGAAATCGATATTCCTATGGCGGGGCGGTACTTGATTCGCTATGGTAAACAAATGAAAACAATATCGGTCCGCTAATTTGTAAAATTACGTTTAATGTCCAAGGAAAATCCAGGTTCCGTGAGAATCTGGATTTTTTTGATATATATTCAGTTTGTCACTTTGAGTGATGAAGAGAAAAAATGTTTCGCTCAGTTTACGCAGTGTTAGGGTACTTAATGCTGTTAGCCGCGGTGTCGGCTAACGCCTACACGATTAATTATAATCTGAATGGCGGCGTGAACCATCCTGAAAATCCCGAAAGCTACGACGAGGCGGCGGGCCGTTTCGATTTAAAAGAACCGACGCGCGAAGGGTATTCCTTTTTAGGCTGGTATATTGAATTTGCTGAAGGGGTGGACGTTCCGCCCAACATGTATTATGGCGAGTATCAAGATTACTCCATGTTCGTGCTTGCAAACTACTTGGGCAGTTTTAGCGTGTATGCACGCTGGGGCCTTGTGCCGCAGACGCCGCAACAAGATGAACGCGGCTGCTACCTGATTTATACCGCCGAAGAACTTTACGGTATCGCTACCGTTTCTGTTGCGGATTCTACGGCGTTCTCCAAGAAAGACGATTATAAATTCGAAGGCTGCATCTCGCTCCAGAACGATATCGTGGTGAACGAAAATCTTCTGGATTCTACCGGTAATTTGTCTAGAGAAGATTATGTGTGGTGGATTCCCTTGAAGTTCAAGGGAACTTTTGAAGGTAACGGTTTCAAGATTTCTGGCTTGCGCGGCAACGACGGCTTGTTTGTAACGCTTGGTGACGAAAACGATGTGTGGGGAAAGAACGTCACGGTCGTTAGAAACTTGGGCGTTACGGATTCCTATTTTTCGGGCGGTGATGCCGGCGGAATCGTGGGCAAAGTCGTTGGCCTTGTCCAGATGACGAATGTCTATGCCGATGTCTCTGTTCAAGGTTTGCGTTCTACAGTCGCAAATACGGCTCCTGCTGCCGATAGCGTTCAGTTCGAAATTCATTATGTGCTGAACGGCGGCGAAAATAGCGAATTGAACCCGTCGGGATACGTCAAGGGAGATTCCGCTATTGTGCTTGCAGACCCTCAAAAAGAAAATGACGAATTTGAGGGCTGGTACCTGGATGAAGACTTTACGCAAAAGATTGACACGATCAAGACGGAACATTATGGCGACTGGACTCTCTACGCAAAATGGAAGAGCTACTTTGTTGTCGATGTCGAAATGAACGGAGGCCAATTCTATAACGGCGTGAGTTACTACAAGCCCCATGTGGTCAAGTGGTCTGCAGATTCTTCTGCGTATGAGTTAGGAAAAGCTTACTGGTCCGGCTTTGAATTTGCGGGTTGGTATGCGGACTCCCTTTTGGAAGAAGAAATTACGGAAATCCCTGCCGGCAACACCGAAGACTTGACGGTGTATGCCAAGTGGAATACGACGGAATATACGATTACCTACCATATGAATGGTGGCGAAAACAATCTGGAAAATATGACTGCTTTCAACGCTGCCGCAGTGGGATTTGAATTTAAGGAACCTGTTCGCGAAGGTGCAAAATTCAATCGCTGGACATCGAGTAGGCTAGGCTATTATTCGGTGCTGCAGCTGACTGAAAAGAACAGCATCGAATTGTTTGCGGAATGGACTCCGGCTCCGCAAAAGCCCGAACAGGATACGGCAGGGTGCTATCACCTGAAAAATAAGGAAGAACTCTACTGGTTCGCAGGCCTTGTCAATGGTACGTTGGACAGTGTCGATCGCGATGCGAAGGCATGCGCCTCGCTTGATACCGACATCGTTATCAATGAAAATGTGCTGACGGATTCCGTGCTGAATCTAAACGATTCGACGACTTATTTCGTGTGGGATGCCATCTGGGATTACGAAGGCAATTTCTCGGGAAATGGTCATTCCGTTACGGGTCTTCTTGCGAATAGCAGCTGCGGCGACGAACACATGTTCGCAGGAATGTTCTGCAATGTAAGCAACTACAAGAACATCGTGAATGTCAAGGTCAACAAGTCTTATGTGCAGGAATACGGCTATATAGATAACTTCGCCATTACCGGCGATACCATGCCTGTTCAGCCTGGTGCTGTCAAGGGTGAATGGCGCGCCGTGGTAGGTGGAAAGAGCGTTAGCCTGTTTGGACTCGCTCCGGGCAAGATGCTTTTCGTGTATGACCTACAGGGGCGCCTGTTGCGTCGCGAAAGAACGGAATCCATGATGTTGATGGACTTTATGGATGCGGGACGCTTCCTAATCCGTTATGGAAACGAAACCCGCGCAGTCACGATTCGCTAATTTTGCTATCTTTGGCCCCATGATGGATTTTAAGAAAATGGAAGACGGCTTCCGGATGATTCTGGAAGGTATGGACGAAAACCCGAACCGCGAAGGTCTTATCGATACGCCCAAGCGTGTCGCCAAGATGTATGCTGAACTCATGACGGGCCTTTCGGGCGAAACCCGCGCCGAAGATATCCTCAAGACTCGCTTTCACGAGAAGTACGATGAAATGATCATTGTGCCGGATATCGAATTTGCCAGTATGTGCGAACACCATTTTCTGCCGTTCACGGGCAAGGCTCACGTGGCCTACATTCCGGGCGATTGCGTCGTTGGTCTCTCCAAGATTCCGCGCGTGGTGGAATTCTACGCTCGTTTCCCGCAGATTCAGGAACGCATGACGCGCCAGATTGCGGAACTCATCCAGAATGAGCTGAACCCGAAGGGAGTCGCGGTCGTTTTGGAAGCGTCTCACATGTGCATGACGATGCGCGGCGTCAAGAAACCGGGTGCCACTATGGTGACCACGCAGCTTTTGGGCCGATTCAAGACGGACGAAAAGACCCGCGCCGAATTCATGTCCAGGATTTACGCTCCTAGGTAAACGTTCTTTAAAAAAAACGTGTTAATATTTTTCTGGTTTTAGTCCCCCGCTCCGGTCGGGGGCTTTTATTTTTTTTCAAAATAAGCTAAATGGGGCAGCCCGGCATGTGTAAGAATAACCTTATCCATTATGGATAAATTACATACAAATTAGAATGCAAAAATCTTGCTTTTTGAGCTAATTTCGCCATTTTTGGCTCCTTTTGACTATGGACTTATTGTCCATGGAAACTCGTTTCGGACTGTTTTTTTCGCTTGTTTTTCAAGGTATCTTTAGAATGGTGTTAAGGGAAAGGTATAAAAGGAGTCACAATGAAATCGAGATATTTCAAGAATTTGGCAAAGGGCCTGGTGGTTGCAGGCGCTGCCTTTGCTTTGGTCAACTGCGGCGATGCTGCGGATCAAGTCAATAACGCCGTTGCTGAAGCCCAGCAACAGTACCAGGAACAGCAGAATCCTGCAAATCCGGACAATCCGGCAAATCCCACAGATCCTACCTTTCCGACCGATCCCTCACAGACGGTGACTGACCCTGCACAGCAGGGGACCGTTACTCCTGTGGATCCGGCAGACCCGAATGCGACTCCGACAGATCCGAGTCAGGGCGTGACTGACCCCACTCAGCCTGCAGATCCTTCGCAGACTGTTCAGCCCGCAGACACGACTGCCCAGGTTACCGAACCTGTGGTTGGACCTGGCGGTGAACAGCAGCCTGTCGATACGACGGCAACGAATCCTCCTGCAATCTCTAGCAGCTCTGCCGCTGGTTCCGATCCCGTTCCGACTTCTAGCTCTGCCGTGGATTCCCCCAAGTCCAGCTCCAGCGAAGCCGTAAAGCCCGCCAGTTCTTCTAGCGAACAGGTTGTGTCTTCTTCTAGCGAAGAGAAGGCCGATGACGGCATCTTCCTCGTTGATGGCAAGGAAGAAGAAAAGAACTACCTGGAAGTCGAATATATCAAGAATACGGCCGACAACGGCGGTGGCGTCCTTTGCTACCCGAAGCAGCTTTCCAATACCAAGAAGCATGGTGTTATCTTGTGGGGCCCGGGTGGCGGCTCTAGCCCCAACGATTACGAAGGTATCATTCGCCGTCTCGCCTCTCACGGTTTCGTGGTGGTGGCTACCAGCGAATCTCCGGATGGTACGAACCGCGGTATCCCCGCACTCGACTGGCTCGCCAAGAAGAATACCACCCAGGGCGATGTGCTGTACGGCAAACTCGATATGACGAAGGTGGGCGCAAGCGGCCACTCCATGGGCGGTCTCCAGTCCGAAAAGATGCTTATCAACGACAAGCGCGTGATTACGGCTGTCCTCAACAACAGCGGTGCATTCAACCATGCTGAACTAGCGAATGTCCCTGCCGGAAAGACTGCTGCAATCGTCTACGGTGAAGGCGGTATGGAACGCCCGAACGCCGAAGGTGACTACAACAACAATAACGTCAGGATTCCGGCTTGCCTCCTCAAGATGACTGGTGGTCAGGGCAATGAATGCCAGAACGGCGAATGCGGCTGGGGCCATGGTTCCGGTCCGTGGGGCGGCATGGCAGCGACCGTTGCTTGGATGCGTTGGCACCTCGGTGGCGAAACATTCCGCAAAGATGATTTTGTGGGTTCTTCTGGCAAGTACATTAATGGCGCTATCCTTGGCCAGCCGGGCAAGTGGAAAGGCCAGTGCAAGAACTTCTAAGAAACTCCACACTCACTCCTTACATCCCGTCCGAATGGGCGGGGTGTTTTTTATAGAAACACCTTGCTATTGCCTTGGCTTTTTTTATAATTATTGGTGAAAACGAACTACTAACCACTGTCTACTTCTAACTTCCTACCGTCTACTAGATTATGAACGCAGCAATTTTGACGAATGAGTTCCCGCCGGAAATTTATGGCGGTGCAGGTATTCACGTAAAGTTCCTTACGCAGGAACTTGCAAAGCTTTGCCATGTGGAAGCACGTTGCTTTGGCGTGCAAGACGAAGACAAGGATAATATCCGTGCTTTGGGTTTTTCTCGCAAGTTAGGTTTGAACCCGCACGATGATCGTTTCCAAAAGATTTTCAAGCCGCTCGACATTAACCTCCAGTGGGCGGCCGCGCTCGACAATATCGATGTCATTCACTGTCATACGTGGTACAGCCACTTTGGCGGCGTTCTCGCTAGCCGCCTTTTGCAGTGCCCGTTGATTCTTACGACGCATTCGCTCGAACCGCACCGTCCGTGGAAGGCCGAACAGTTGGGTGATGGTGGCTATGCCATGAGCTGCTGGATTGAACGTACCGCTTACGAAGCTGCCGACGGCGTGATTGCCGTGAGCCAGGGCATGAAGCGCGACGTGATGAAACTCTACGGAGTTCCCGAAGATCGCGTGAAGGTGATTTACAACGGTATCGATCCGGACTTTTATGCGCCGACTTTCGACGAAAAAATCCTCGTTAAGTGGGGCGTCGACCCGAAACGTCCGTTTGTGCTGTTCGTGGGTCGCATTACGCGCCAGAAGGGCATTAGCCAGCTGATCCAGGCGATTCCGCAAATCGACAAGGGTGCCCAGGTGGTGCTCTGCGCGGGCGCACCCGATACCATTGAACTTGCCGACGAATGCAAGGCTCTCATCGAAGAGGTACAGAAGACGCGCGACGGTGTGGTCTGGATTCAGGAAGCGGTTCCGCACGAAGAACTCCGCGTGCTTTACAGCCATGCGACCGTATTTGCAACGCCCTCGCTCTATGAACCGTTCGGTATCATCAACCTTGAAGCTATGAGCTGCGGTACTCCGGTGGTGGGCTCTGCGGTGGGTGGCATTCCCGAAATCATCGTGGACGGCGAAACCGGATTCCTGGTTCCGTTGAAACATGTATCCGAAACGGATTTTGAACCGGCTGACCCGAAGGCATTCCAGACCGATTTCGCGAACAAGCTCAACAAGATTCTTGAAAACCCGGAACTGGCAAAGAAGATGGGCGAAGTCAGCCGCAAGCGCGCGATTGACGTGTTCAGCTGGAAGTCTATTGCTAAGCAGACATACGACTTCTACCAGGAATGTATTGACCGCTATAAAAAAGAAGGCAAGAGATAGCCTACTTCCTACTTCCTACAATATTCTCTACAATCGCTGCTGTCGTGAGTAATTCCGGCAGCACGATTTGTTTAGATGCATCCCCTGCCGGGTAAATCGCATAGGCGGGCACGCCCGACTTGTGCATGCTCTTTAAGAGTGCATTCACTTCGGGTGTTTCGCGTGTCCAGTCGGCCTTTACCAGCGCCACATTCAAACTGTCCATGGCGCGGCGGAATTCGTCGCGGTTGAGGACTGCGGCTTCGTTCGTTTTGCAAGTGAGACACCAGTCGGCAGTAGCATCGATGAATACGGTGCGGTTTGCTTTTGCGAATTCTTCGATTAAGGCGGGGCTGTAACGGTACCAGCCGTCGGCTGTCATCTGCTCTTGCATGCGGGCGTTGAACTTTTCGCTGGCAGCACGTTCGTATTCAGGAACGATTGCAGCGAACCAGATTGATACGAGAAAGACTATGCTTAATCCGAATCCTGCGACTTCGCGCCCGAAGGCAACTCCCGGCGGCGCGAATTTGCCGAGCAGTACGCTACAGGCAACGCTTGCTACCACGATGATAGAGAACATCCCGACGCCAGCGGTGCCGGCTTGTTCATTCACAATCCACAAGAGCCATGCGACGGTCGCGAGGAGCAATACGCCCATCACCTTCTGGAGCTTCACCATCCACGGACCCGGTTTCGGGAATACCTTCAGGACTTTCGGGAAGGCGCTTACGAGCATGTAGGGGAGGGCAAGGCCGAGCCCTGCCGCCGTAAAGAACAAGAAGAGTACTGGCGTCGTCTGCGCAAAGGCGAATCCCATGGCGGTGCCGAGGAAGGGGGCCGAGCACGGCGTGCTTAAAAGAACAAGAAGCGCTCCAGTAAAGAAGGCGCCTGCGAAGCCCGCCTTATGGCCGGCTTCATCCATCTTGGTGGTGGCGCCCCACGGGAGCCACACTTCGAATACGCCGAAAAAGCTCATGGCGAATGCAGTCAGAATCACGACCATAAAGGCGATGAATCCTGCACTCTGGAATTGCATGCCCCAGCCCGCGGACCCGCCGCCGGCCTTGACGGCGGCGACAACGGCGGCCAGCGCCCAGAAACTTGCCAGAATGCCCGCCGTTGTGGCTCCTCCCAACGCGAGGAGCCGTCCGCGACTTTCACCGGCCTGCTTAATTAAGCTAAAAAGCTTGAGCGAAAGCACCGGCAGCACGCACGGCATCAAGTTCAGAATAATTCCGCCGAGAAATGCGAAAAACAATAGCGCGATGATTCCTGCCGAAGCGGTGGCGCCTGCATCGCTCGTTTCCAAGTTTTCATTGTTGCTTGTGTTGGCGGTTACTTCATTTTCGAAGTCGTTTTTTTTTGCGCTGCTATTTACATTGCTGGATTTTGCGCTAGCCGCATTTCCGCTGAGCGAGATCGTCTTGCTCGCAGGCGCAAGGCAAATGGAATTGTCGCAGGCTTGGTAATGGAAGGTTGCTTCCGTTCCAAGGCTGTCGTATTTTTCACCAACGCTTTTCACCGGAATTTCAATCTTGAATTCTCCGCGGAAGGTGAGAATTTCAAGTTCCAACGCTTCGTTGTATTCCTTGATCGGTGCGGGCCATACGACATCGCCGAATTCAATTCCTTCGGCTTTCACCTCGATTGAAGAAGGCTTCAGGAATTCATCGGTGACTTCGTTGGCGTTCACGTGCCATTTTTCAGGAACGGTTACCCATACGGTCAGTTTTCCGCCGTCTTTCAGTGCGCCTGCGCTGTACTGCATCTGCATTTCGGGAGGCGGCATGGAATTCATGTTGAACTCTTGCGCGTTTACAGATTGTGGATAAACTACCAAAAATAAGGCCAAACTAAAAAAAGCTGTTGATAGTTGCAAACAACTATTTGCAAAATTCTCAAAAATTCGTTTTTTCGTTTTTATTTTCATAAATTTTATCACAACTGAAAGTTCGCTGTCAAAATTCCTGTTTGCAATATGTCAAAGTCAAGAATTTTAACAGAAGAACCTCCCGAATGGGTTGAAAAAGTGTGGCGCAAGAACGCTTCACAAATTTACAAACTATGTCAGGCACAGAGTAGCGACGACGATAGCGCAAAAGACCTTTTTCAAGAGGTTGCGCTCCGATTATGCCGGTCTGCAGGCACACTGGACCTGAAAAAGCCGATATATCCTTGGTTACGGACGGTAGTTCATAACACGTTTTTCGATATGAATCGGAGGATGTTGCCCGTTATCCCCTTTTCGCAGCTGTCGGATATTTACGTGCCTTACGATATCACCGCTAACAAGGACGTTATGCAAGAATTGCGTGAACGGCGCAAGTGGCTCTTTGTCCGCCGTGAGTTGGATTACCTGATGGAAGACCTTACGGCTGCCGAACGGATGGCTGTGGAAATCCATTGTGTCGGGGAAATCCGTGTTGCGGATGCCTGTCTTTATTGCGGCGTCAACCGAGGGACTTTTCTAAGCAGAAAAAAGGTCGCCTTGAGAAAGATGCGTAAAAAGAAGGACATTTATATATCAAAATTTAAAAATAATGAAAGTTCTTGCTTGAAATTGGACGATTTGCTAACGCGGGCAAGTGAATTTTCGTAATTTTAGGGGGTGAAGTTCAAATTTCTTGTTTTTTGTTTGCTGCTGTTGGCAGTTTGTGCAGGCGCTACCGATAAATGGGGGGCGTTCTCGGATCCGTTCCCTATTCGTGATGCGGCCCCTTTTGGTGAATATGGTGTGATTCTCGCTACCGATGGCGGCATCCGTTACCGCACTCCGATTGAAGAGGCTATATTCCATTCCGAGAATGGGCTAGAAACATCCCGCTTTAATGCGGTGGTCACTACGGAACTTGGAACTTATGCAATCTCTGAATACGGTTTGATTGCACAATTCCAACAGGGCGTTAAGCCTTGGACGGTTCTCAGCCGTTCTTATGTGAAAAACGGCGCCCGCACGGTACCTCATGGCTCCGTGGCTGTTGGCAACGTGTTGGTGATTGCCTTTGAAGACCGTATCGCGTTCTTTGACTTGTCAAAGAACCTGTCCATATTGACGATTGAACGAGTCGCGACCAGACCCCTTTCCATAACGCCGATTCGCGAAATGGTGGCGCATGGGGATTCCCTCTATGTTCGACTCGATGAAGGCGTTTATGTGCGTAAGATGGATTGGGCGAATGTGCCCACCGACAAACGCTTGAGTGACCCCACTTTATGGTCTCTCCTGCCGTCTGATGTTTCAGTAGAGGGCTTCGAAAAGCCGTTTACGCAAATTGTGGTGAATTCGGAAGTGTTGACTGACCCTATTCTTTTCCATGAAGACGGGTCTAGTAAGGTCAAGTGGCAAATCGAATCCAAAGAAGGAACTTACTTGATCGGGTCCGAATATATTTTCTTCCACAAAAGGGCAGACAAGAAAATTCTGGACTTGACCGAAGTTGATGGGAATACTCCTGGCGAAGTGTACGAATTGCGCGCTACACCGGTCGGCGGTGTTCTTGCTGCAACGGTGGATGGCAAGTTGAGCCATGGTAGCGTTAACGGCTGGGGTGAGCCTCAATATCTTTATGGAACCTTGGGTAACGAGTTCAATGCCTACCAGATTAGAATGAAGACT
Organism: Fibrobacter sp. UWT2; assembly: GCF_900142545.1. NCBI lineage: Bacteria > Pseudomonadati > Fibrobacterota > Fibrobacteria > Fibrobacterales > Fibrobacteraceae > Fibrobacter > Fibrobacter sp. UWT2. Next base: position 61,334 of record NZ_FRBF01000011.1, read on the forward strand.
TTGTCGATCTTGCCCGATGAACGAGTGTTCTATCATATTTGGGGCTTTGTCTATCTGGTACTTTCCAATTGGGGCCCGGATATCGAATATTATTTCCGTGCGACCGATGGCTACTGCTTCGAAAACTATCTGGAAAATTACGCGGTTTCCGTCGGATCGACTCCTGCTCCTGATAATTCCGGCTTCTTGACGACCGCTGCATCGAAGAACGGGTACGGAGTCATCTATGTTACCAAAGACGGCGAAATTCACTGCGCCAACCGAGTGGGTGAACAGTGGGTGCCGGGTGTCATGTATTCGAAATTGGATGACGATGGTAATTGGCTGATTTATGTAGCGAGCAGAAACGGAAACGTTCTCGCTAGCGAGGGTGGACTGGATCTGATCAAGTTCCCTGCGCCCAAGGCCAATGGCGGTGAACTGGTGAATCCGACTCTCAAGACTTATCGCGGAATCACTCCGTCGCCCATCGACATGGTTTACGATTCCCTGAATAACCGCCTGTGGGTCGTGTCGATGTCAAACATCGCCTACCTTGATGCTGAAGAAGATACCTTGCTGATTCCTTCTTCAACAAATGGCATGCTTGGCGTAGAATTCACTTCTATCGACATGGACGTTCGCGGAAACCTGTGGGTAGGAACGTCTAACCAGGGCGTCTTCCGCTTGACTCCTAAGAAGGGCGACCCGGATGTGCTGCAGGTAGAACACTTTACTACGAAAGACGGTTTGCTCGACAACAATGTTGCCGATGTTGCCATTGATCCGGTGCTTGGTGTCGCTTGGTTTGCGCATGAAAAAGGCGTGAGCTTTTATGTCCGTAACGATCTCCGAGACGCCCGTAAGGACATGACCGATTCTGCCAAGATAGATGTCTATGCATACCCTGTTCCTTTCAGACCTGGGCTTCATGCGTTGTTTACTATTGACGGCATTGCCGACAACTCGACGGTAGCTATCTACAACCGTGGTGGCGCCTTGATAAAGTCCTTCCGCGGCAAGGATGTGCTGGGTGGAAAGGTTGAATGGGATGGCATGGACAAGTCCGGTGTCGTGGCTCCGGGAGTCTACTACTATGTGGTGAAAAGCGGCTCCAAGGTCAAGAAGGGTAAGTTCATAATCATTCATTAAAAAGCTGAGGCTTTATGAATCGTATTGCGGTGTGGTTGTTTTTGGGCGTTGTTGTTTGGCTGGCCGGTTGCGCCGGCGAACGTCAGGGTTTCGTATGCGACGAAATGGAATATCGCTTGAACACCATGACTTATTCTCCGGACCAGCGCGCTTACGCTGAAGAAGAATTGCGTGTCTGCCGCGAAGAGGAATCCAAGAAAAAGGCCGAGGGCGCGGCAACTCGCCAGAGCATTTATGACCGTTACGCGACTTCCAACGGGGGCTCAAAAAAGGAGTCTTCGGATGGGGAGTCTGCCGACAAGGATGTTTCTGTTTCCGAGGCCCTGAAGGATTCTTCGGGGGTGGAAACTACCAGTATTTATGACCGCTACAAGACTGTTGAACCTGCGCAAGAAGAAGTGTCGGCGCCTGCCGAGGCTCCGGCTGATACTTCTGCTGCGGATGCAGGAAGTTTCCAGTAAGGCGGCGATTGTAAATGGCGAAGATTCAGACACTTTCAGGAGAATGGTTTGAACCGGATTTGCCGGGGCGCCTTCTCAAAATTGCGGGCGATATCCGCGAAGCGGGTGGCCGCGCCTTTTTGGTGGGTGGCTGGGTTCGCGACGCTCTTTTAGGCAAGTCCTGCCGCGACTATGACGTCGAAGTTTATGACATGGCTCAGGATGCCTTGGTGCCGATTCTTTCGAAGTATGGCCGCACGAATTTGGTGGGCAAGGCTTTCGGCGTCATTCACCTGGCCATGAAGGGGCTGTCGCTTGATTTCTCGTTCCCGCGCACCGAAAGCAAGGTCGGCTATGGCCACCGCGGTTTTGTGGTGCATACGGACGAAAAGCTCAGCTTCAAGGAAGCCGCTCTTCGTCGTGACTTTACGATCAACGCCATGGGCATGGAACTGCCGGAGCTTACGCTCTGTGATCCTTACGGCGGAATTGACGATTTAAAGACGCATACGCTGCGCCATGTGGGCCCTGCCTTTGCAGAAGATTCTCTGCGCATTCTGCGCGGGGTGCAGTTTGCGAGCCGTTTTGGTTGCACATTGGCGCCTTCGACGGTGGAACTCTGCCGTACGCTTTCGCTTGACGACTTGTCGGTGGAACGCCTGTTCGAAGAATTCAAGAAGTGGCTCCTGAAACCGGGGAAACCTTCGCTTGGCCTTAAGGCTTTTTTGGATATCAAGCTTGACGAATATTTCCCGGAGATACACCCGTTCAAGAATTCTTGGGAAACTCTCGGAACGATTCTTGACAATATGGCGCCTCTGCGTGACAGCTCCGGTCTTCCGGAAGCGCGCGTGATGGAATTCGCTTTTGCCGCGCTCCTTTGCGGCAGTGCAGAAACAGCGCTGAAGTTCCTGGAACGTATTACCAACGAAACGCATTTGCTTAAGGTAGTTCCGCTGTTGCTGAAGGCGTATCAGGAATTGGATACGGCCATCGTGAACGATGCTCCGTCACTTCGCCGTCTTGCGGTAAAGCTCGACGGCTTGAAGCTTCTGTGTCTGCTCGTAAGATGCACCCCCGGTGAATTCTTTGCCGATTCTGCAGAAGGTGAAAACTTCGCCGAAAAATTATGGAACGCCGCCAGTGAACTGAATTTGATGGATGCAGCCCCGCGGCCTTACCTGATGGGCAAAATGCTTATGGATATGGGTGTCAAGCCGGGTAAGCAAATGGGCGAAATCATCAAGAAGAGTTTCGAGTTGCAGCTTGACGACAAAATCAACAACGCCGAAGAAGCTGTCGCCTGGGCAAAATCCTGCCTGTCGTAATTATTTCCACCGGAACATGCCCGTAATGCCAGCGGGCACAGCAAAGACAATCATCGGAACCTGAATGATTTCGGTGGGCAAGAACGCAAGCATCTTGCGCTTTGCATGCAGCTTCCAAGAAGCGATCATCAGGAATACAAAGTCCACCAGAATCTTGGGCAGAATGCTGAAAACGCACCACTGCCACGGGCAATCCAAAAAGAGCACGCACCAGGGGCTAATGAACATCCAGATGTAGTAGGTGTAAATCAGCGTGAGCATCAGGATGTACGCCTTGCTTTCGTAGTTGGTGCCGTTGCTGCTCCAGCGGGCGCGCTGGTTAAAGAGCTGCTTCCAGGTATGCACCGGGGCGGTTTCAATCACGGCATCCTTGTCCAGGTTATAGCAGACTTTAGTGCCCGGGATTTTCATCATCTTGTGGATGAGCATGTCGTCATCGCCGCTCGAAAGGTTCACCAGATCGCCGAATCCGCCCACGGCAAAGAACAGGTCCTTCTTGTAGGCGAGGCAGGCGGCGCTTGCCACGATCGGGTGACCCCAGCTGAAACCGGCGGCTTCCATAGCGGTGTAGCCGAGTGTTTCCAGTTTCTGGTACAGGTGCGGCATCGTGCGGCTACCGTTATTTTGCTTCGGGCCTTGTACAATGCAAATGCCGTCGGTGAATCGGCCGGCCATGGCGGTAATCCAGCTCTTGCGAGGGATGCAGTCGGCGTCCATGGTCAAAAGCACTTCGTACTTTGCAATCTTAAAGGCGCTTTCCAGGGCGCGCTTCTTGGGGCTTGCAATCTGCGGCAAATCCGGCGAGAGGCTGAGCACCCTGAATTTCGGATGCGTGGCTGCAAACTTTTCGAGAATTTCGCGGGTGGAATCTGTCGAGCGGTCGTCCACGCAAATCACTTCCCATTCGCCTACGTAATCTTGTTCAGCGAGGGCTTCCAACGTGCGCTGCGCGAATTCTTCTTCGTTGCGCATGGGCACGACGACGGTGACGCTCGGGGTGGCCTTGGGACCTCTGTATCGATGCGTACGAATAACTCCTATTATGAAAAATAGGAACAACAATACGTACAGCGCAGTAAGGCATGCAATGATAATACCACCCATGTCTAGAAATTTAGAAAAAACTATCTTTGGTGCCATGATTCATCCTTCCGCATTTGTTCACCCGCAAGCCAAAGTTCACGATTCTGCCGTTATTGGCCCGTGGTGTTTGGTAGATGCCGGTGCCGAAATCGCCGAAGGAGTCCTTTTGGAGTCCCGCGTGCATGTCTATGGCGGGGTTTCTGTCGGGAAAAATACCCATGTTTACGATGGAGCCATTCTGGGAGGCCCTCCGCAGGATTTGAAGTATGCGGGCGAGCCGACTCGACTCGAAATTGGCGAAAATTGCATAATTCGCGAATATTGCACGCTTAACCGTGGCACGGTACAGGGCGGCTGCTGCACCCATGTGGCAAACAAGGTGCTTGTGATGGCCTATTCGCATATCGCCCATGACTGCGATATCCGTGAGGGTGTCGTCATCGCGAACAGCTGCCAGCTCGGCGGCCATGTGCGCATCGGCGAATATGCGACTATTGGCGGCGTTACCGCCATTCAGCAGCGCAATCAGGTCGGCGCCTACGCTTTTGTGGGTGGCACCCACAAGGTGGATCGCGATGTTCCCCCGTGTGCCAAGGCATCGGGGAATCCCATCCGCTACGGCGCCTTGAACCTGCACGCCTTGCGCCTGCATCCCGAAAAATTCCCCGAAGAACGTGTCCAAAATTTGCAGCGCGCTTACCGCGAACTTTATCGCAGCGGTCGCCCTGTAGCCGAAGTCATCGAAGAACTGAAAAAAGGCCCGGAACCTCTGTTCCAAGCCTTTTTCGACGAGCATTGGGGCGGCACGCTTGTGCGCCCATAGAAAGTTTAATTAAAGTCCGAATGCGGCGGGGAATCCTTCGTACCATTCGATGTTTTCATCCATGGCGTTGTGGTGTGCGGCTTCGAAACCGCCGACGCTCGTAAATCCCCAGTAGTTCCAAGACATGCCGTAGGTTTCTGCAGCCTTGATCGAGAGCGATGCCCATTGGGCCTTCATCTTGGCTGAGGGGAGCGATTCTCCGTCTTTACAGGTGTTCTTGTTTGCGTATTCCGTTCCACCAGAAATGCCAAATTCACCCATGTTCAAAGGAATGCTGTTCACGCCGTCTACGTCGGGGTAAAGAGCCTTGGCCTGCTTCGCGTACAAATCGAGGTCGGTGAATGCCGTATTGTTGTATGCGGCGTCGCCCTTGCAGCTGTAGCTATGTCCCTGGTGGCTGAATCCGTAAGGTTCATAATAGTGGCCGGAATAGATGATATTTCCGTCGGCGGGTAGGTGCAAAATGTTCAAGTCTTCAAATTTGGCTGAATGGTAAGATTCGAACATGATAGTTTTACCCGGGGCTGCCGCACGAATGACCTGGTAAGCCTCGTTCATCAGGTTGTCTACGCGTTCGGCGTTAGGAATGGTGGGCTCGTTCAAGATTTCGAGTACAACCATGTCATCGGGGAATTCGGGGGCGTTAAATTCGCTTGCGACCTGTGCCCACATGCCGAGGAAGTGGGCTTTTTCTGCTTCGTAAGCGGTGGAATCGTAGGTGCAACCCTGTCCGCCGCCACCTGCGCAGTTCAGCTGTACATAGTGGTGGAAATTCACAATGACTACAAGTCCTTGGGCGAGGGCCAACTGGACATCTTCTTTAACACCGGCGAGTCTTTTGGGGTCTACAGTGTGATTGTCGTAGTCGGAATTTCTCTGCCAGCGTACAGGAATACGCACGGAATTGAAACCGGCTTTTTTGATAAACGGAAAGTCGTAATCGCGAATGGGGTTGCCCCAGCTGCTATCAAGCCTGTTGCCATCGGAATCCCAGGAGTTGCCAAGGTTGATGCCCTTGCCGATACGGGCGTTCATGGCGCGGCCAAGGCTATAGTCAACAGGGACGATAACGCGAGTTTCTTTTTTTGTCGTGTCGGATTCCTTGGGGGTGACCGTTGCTGCAGTGTGCGGATTGCCTTCGCTAGAACATGCGCCAAGCATGAAGCCTAGCGCAATTGCCAAAGGTAAAAAAGAACGTAAATGGATCATGGTCTCCTCACAGAATGAGTAGTGGTTTGTTAATTACAAATTTACACTTTTTTGGTGCGTAAGGAAAGCTTTAATAAAAAATTATGTTTACCTTTGAAAACGCCAAAATCGCATAAAATCAAGGGTTTTCGGGGTGATATGTTCCTAATTGCCACGTGTTTTGTTTTTGATGCCCTCTGAGTGCTCAAAAAACAAGTTATATTGTAGTGGTCCGTATCTGGAGATTTTTAGATATTATGAACGTAAAACCGCATAAAGCAAGTTGGGCGTGCGCCTTGGGCGTTCTCCTTTTAGCGTCTTTCTCTTTTGCTGGTTATGGTTTTAGCGATTACCGCGACCGCGACCAGTCCCGTTTTGTCACTAAGCAAGCGAAGCCTTTTAGGCCCGACAAAGATGTCGTGTCTGTTGTGATGCGCGAAGCTATTCCGCGTGGTGGTGGATATACCTACCAGTACCCCCGTGAAAACCCCGAACCGGTACTTACGGACAAGTATGCCATGGAAGGCGCTCTTTCCATGGAAATTGAACTTATCGCCAGCGACTATTCCGGTGTGGCTATTTGTATTGCCGGTTCTGTCGACCTGACTCCGTACTTTGAAGAAGGCGTCCTCGAGTTCTGGATCAAGGGTGCCCAGGGTGGCGAAAACGCCTTGTTCGTGTTGGTGGACGACGGTGTGAAGAGCGGTGGCGAATCCTTGCAGGTGAAGCTCCGTTCCAAGAGCCTCGGTGAAATCACCACCGAATGGAAACACTTCAGTATTCCCCTCAAGCTGTTCGGTACGACCGGTGTGTACTGGGATGCCAAGAACACCCGCGAAGTTATGCTGCCCTTCAGCTGGGCAAACTTCAAGGGCTTCCGTCTTGAAGTCCGTAAAGATGAAAACGAGTCCTTCAAGGTCTGGATTGACGATATCGTGATCAAGAAGCATGGCAAGGCTTACGAAGGTCCGATGAACTATCCGTTCCGCAACGAGATTTAAGAGGATTTTATGCGCAAATTACCTACACTATTTACGACTCTGCTTTGCTGCACGTCTTTGGCCCTTGCTCAGATGGACGAAGATGTGTCCTCTGAAGAATTCGAAGAATCTGCTCCGGCCGTAGAAGAATCTGCTCCCGAGGCTCCCGAAGCCCCCGCTGAGGAATCTGCCGAAGAAGCTTCTGAACCTGAAGAATCTGTTGCAGAAGCCACTGAAGCCGAACCGGCAGCCGAGGAAAGCTCTTATGAAGAACCCGCTCCTGTAGAAGAAACGGTTGCGGAAGCCCCTGTCGAAGAAGAACCGGCCGCTCCCGCCGTGGACCGTTCCAAGACTGCCGAAACGGTTCCTTACCAGCCGCTGGTGGTGAACGCTTCCTCGAAGCTTGACCCCAAGGTTCAGATTGCTAACGTGGAAGAAGGCCTGGATACGCTTTCCAACAACATGGAATCTACCCTCATGGGCAAGGACGATCTTCCCCTGGCAGTTTCCGGTTACTTGGCCTTCCGCTTGAAGAACTTCCACTATTCCGAACCGAGCCCCTGGGCCCGTAACGACCTGGCTCGTACGTCTGTGGACGCTGTGCTCAACATGAACATCGTGGCCATGCCGAACTCCTACATGACCCTGTGGACGAACATGAGCTTCCCGTTCGCCCTCTCCGGTACGTACTCCAACTACTTGGGTAGCCAGCCGACGCAGGTGCCGACCAAGGACCAGCGCGTGATGTACGACCACTCTACGGACTTCTACTCTGCAACCATCAACGAAGAAATGAACTTCGGTGTGGATATTCGCGCGGGTGTCTTTGGCGCCTACGTGACTGCAGGTGGTGTGATTTGGGCAAACGCTTCTCCGTTGACCATGTGGGAACGTGAAACCAACCCGCGCTTTGCTTGGCAGTACGAACTGTTCGAAGATGAAAAGACTGTTTCTACCTACTATAAGGAAAAGGTGTTCAAGCCGGTTAAGGAAGGTGGCCGTGCATTCTGGACCAACCGTAGCTTCGGTGGTGTGTTTGCCAACTTCTACCAGCTCCCGTTCGACATGAAGGCTCAGTTCCTCGTGTCCCAGCCGGCTGATGCCGATATCGGTACCCGCGACGGTCTGCGTATGTACGGTGGCCAGCCGGGTGAACTTGAAATGTCCGGTGGTTACGACTTCCGCGGCTCCATTTATCATGCACGTCTCGCCAAGGAAAAGATTGCCGATAACCTCACGCTCGGCGTGAACTACATGGGCGTCATTTTCGATAACGATATCGTTTACGAAGGCGAATACTTGACTCAGATGAAGTACTTCACCAACACTTGCTCTGATCCTGCCGACCCGAGCATCCAGGTGCCTTGTCCGCCGATTCTGAACAACCATGTGGCATCTATTGACATCAGAGGTAACGTGACCCCGAAGCTCTACTTGATGGCTGATGTGGGTATGAGCATGACTGATTCGGTCAAGTTCATCCGTACCACCGATGCCGCCGACTATAAGGCAACGAGCTCTATTACCGGTTATCTCCCGGACTCTTATGAATCCAAGATGAACACCCCGCAGGTGGGTGTGTATGTCAAGGCTCAGTCCAAGTATCTTGAAGGCTGGCCCATGACGGTGGAAGCAGTCTTCCTCCCGAAGGATTTCTACTCTCCGTATTCTTTGAGCAACCCGTCTCGCTTCAACAGCTGGCGTAAGGATGAAGCCTACTTGAACGGCGGTTCCATGCGTTACAGCCCGAACATGACTGGTGTCAACTTCAAGTTGGAACCGACCTTCAACCGTGGCTACTTCGATTTCCAGTACGGCTTGCATCGCCAGATCGAAGAAGGCCAGGACGTGATCTTCTTCAACTACCGCTTGAACGGTCGTAACATGTGGGAATCCACCAATTCCTGGACCAAGCACAAGCCGCTCTTTATTGCTGACTCCGGTAACGCTGATAACGCTGGCTATATTGCCCGCACCGGTATCTACAGCAACTCTGAAAAGGGTGTCAAGCAGTACCGTCAGCAGGGTGGCCTTTACGGTGGAACCTGGGAACTCTGGGAATCCTTCGTTGCTTACGACGATGCTGAACAGGCCAAGAAGGCTGAACAGACTGGCGAAGCTCCGTCTCACGTCAAGTGGTCTTCTTACATGTCCTTCATGGGTGGCTACGATATCGGCGGCTGGTTCGGTACGGACCGCACGATTATGATGACTGGCTACGCAGCACTTTCGGGTATTTCTACGACGATCGCTCCGATCGCTTACAGCGAATCTCAGAAGGACATGCTCCTGTGGAGCTTCTACGGTCAGTTTGAGCCTTCTGTCGCCGTGACCCCGACCTTCCACATGGTGGGTGTCCTCGGTCTCGAAACCTTCCGTTCCGACCGTGCTTACACCTCTGTCGGTTACAAGGCCGCTCTTAAGGGCTCGAGCCTCATGAACCAGGTGAACTACTTCTACTACAAGAAGGCTCCTATCAACTACCTGGAAACCGCACTTGGTGTCGGCTTCGACTGGGACTTTGCTGACCGCGTCGGCCTGCATGTGCGTTACAAATGGATGACTCATTCCGACGAAACGATTTCTACGAATGACTGGCATTCCCACTACATTTCAGCCGAAGCTAAGGCTTGGTTCTAATAGGGGGTGCTGAACATGAAAAAGACTATGAATATGAAAAAGACTTTTGCCGCTATCCTCGCTGCCTCTATGGCCGCTTCTGCAGCCTCGGTTGTAGAAAATCAGGAATTGATTGAGAGCAAGGTTGATTCCGCTAACGCAAAGCGTGGCGTTGAAATCACCGGTAGCATTAGGGCAGTAGCCCAGACGTCCAGATTCAGTACCGATAACGATCCGACGGGCCTCAACCACATGCCGAATGTGGAAAAGGACGAATTCGTTACGGCCGACTTGAACTTTGGTTTCCGCCCCTGGGAAAACGTTCGCGCCAACGCAACTCTCCGTCTTGAAGCCGGTATGCAGGAATACTTTGCCTCTGCCGCCAAGTCGATTTCTGTGGCATGGATCAATGCCGAAGGCAACCTTGGCAACAACTTCTACTGGGTCGTGGGTGACTTCCGCCAGGAATACTCTCCGCTGACCTTGTTCTTGCCGAGCCTCGACATCATGTACGAACCGCAGATTTTCGCTCGCAAGCGTTACATGGCCGAACATGAACAGTTCCTCGAAGGCAATCAGCGCAACTTGCAGGGTGCAAACCTCCAGTTCCGTGCCGATCTGGGTTCTGCTCTCGGTGAAGTTCGTGCAGAAGGTTTGTTCGCACGAATCAACCGCACGGCTGTGATTGACCTTTCCGGTGCCGAAGGCAACATCTTGCCTAACGATGCCGTCTGGGGTGCTTCCCAGTCTGCCAATATGGACAAGTTCGTTGCAGCCGGTAACTTTGAAATGTTGCCGCTCAATCGTTCCTTGTACTTGGGCGTGACGCCGATGTACATCTTCGATAACGAAGACAGTTACACCTACGCTTATCGTCATCCGAAGAACGACGTGAACGCTCCTTACGACACGGTTTCGATCAACCCCTTCGAACCCAACCCGCAGGAAACCTTCATCGTCAGTGGCCGTATCGGTGCCGATGTTGCTTCCCTCATGAACAACAAGAACTTGATTCTTGACGTGACGGGCGAATTCGCAATGTCTAACGACAAGGTCTACTATCCGGACTCTGCTCTGGCTTATGAAAAGAACGCCGACGGTTCTCCGGTCCTGGTCGACGAAAATGGTGATGAAATTGAAGATCCGGCAACCTTTACTGGCGTGCCGATGATCGCTTACAAGAGAAACGACGATGATGAACTCTATGTGGACTCTGCAGGATTCCATAACGAAAAGGAAACCGGCATCGCTCTCTTGGTGAACGCCAATTTGGGTTACAAGACGGACCTCTGGGGTGCTCGCCTTGCCGTTGACTTCATTATGAACGACAGCGCTTGGTTCAACAACCTCGCCCAGTCTCCGAGATTCTTCGCCCAGCGCGTCCAGAACTCCGATAAGGATGGTCAGACGGTCAAGTATGGCGTGAACTCTCCGCTGTATTCTTCTTTTGACGCTCTTTATAACTTCACTCCCAAGTTCAGCCCGGTGGCGACGACACTCAACACCAATGACGACGCTTTCAAGGGTAGCGAAGTTAACAGCTACAACATCGCAAACTACAACAAGAATTCTTGGACCACGAACGTCTATACTCGCAATCAGCTGGCTCTGATGGAATACCTCTTGGATCCGGCTCTGCAGATGGCTCTCCCGTACGGTCTCGCTACGGCAAACCGCGTGGGTGCCCGCGTGAACCTGGTGGCTAACTTCAAGGAATTCGTTGAAGTCCAGGGTCTCTTCAGCATGTTCAACCAGGTCAAGGGTCAGTCCTTCACGCATTACAATGTCGTGAACGATGTCGCGGTTCCTGAAGTGCTGACTTACAAAGCTGCCCAGTATACGGAATTCGGCGGTGGCGCAAAGATCGACATCTTCAAGATGCTCGGTTTCAGCAAACCTCTCGAAATTTCCGGTTCCTACAAGCATTCCGAACGCACCATGGATACCGATGGTTGGGCTGCTTTGGGCAAGGCTGACAAGAAGACTTCTCTCAAGTCCGACTTCATTAACGCTGGCCTCTACGTGCAGTACCTGCCGCGCCTCGGCTTTAATGCTGGTTTCCAGATGATTAATACCGAATACGAAAACATCGACAACAACCCCTACTCTGCAATCGCTCCTTTGATGAAGGGCGAACAGATGCAGTGGATGGTCGGTCTCGACTACAACATCGCTCCTGACGCATGGCTTGCGATTAACTTCGGTATGATCAATGTCTCGAATGAATACAACACCATGAATCTTGTTCAGCAGGGTTCTTCCGACGGTGCTGTGAACATTCCGGACTACTATGATGTTACAAAGGACGTCTCTGGAGTGTTCAAGAGTGAATTCTCTCAGATGGTTCTTGAAGCCTCCATTAACGTGGAATTTTAATGGGAGGGTATGAAAATGATGCTTACTAAGAAAATTGCTCTTACCTCTGCCATCTTGTTCTCTGCGGCAACGGCTTTTGCTGAAGGCGAAAGTGTCGAAGCCCAGCAGACTTCGCTTTTGCAGAAACTTGATTCCTTGAGCGCATCTGTTTTGGGTCTCAAGTTTAATGGAACGATCAAGGCCGGTGGACTTACTTCCATGGCCAAGTCCGATCAGTTTAGCGACAAGTCTCCGACGCAAGAAAACCAGGCTTACACTGACGCTAACTTGGTGCTCACGGGTCATCCGAGTGCTGAAACTCAGGCTACCATCCAGCTCCGTTTGCATAAGGACTGGCAGAGTGCCTTTGACGAAAACAACAATCCCGTCATTGGTCACTGGTTCAGCTACGATGGTAAAATCCTGAACAAGCACTTGGATTTCAACTTGGGTTATATGCGTGTTGGCTATACGCCTTACACTCTTTACACCCCGCAGCAGAAGCTGCTCCAGGAACCTGAAATCTTTGCAGAAAAGCGTGTTGAAGCTTTGGCCCAGCGCAATCTGGATACCACGAGCCGTCGCTTGATGCAGGGTCTTAACGCAGACTTCCATAGCGGAGCTGTGGGTCCCTTGAGCGACATTCACGCCCAGGTCACTGGTGCTCGCATGCGTGATGCTGCCAAGAAGACCGACCAGGTGTTCTTTGACTTTGACTGGACCGACCGCTACTTCTACGGCCTGCGTCTCGGTGCCGATGCCTTTGGCGCTCACTTGGGTGTGAACTACACCGACGTGTTCGACCGTATCAAGGGCCGTCGCGCTCGTAAGACCGCTACTACCGACACGGTGTATTACGAAGACAACTCCGTGCTTTCTATCGAAGCAGGTTTCGATTCCAAGGAACTTCTTAAGGATCTGCCGGTCAGCTTCGGTTTGAACGGCGAATTCGGTATGACTTCGTTGGAAAATTCTCGTGACTATGTGGTGAGCGAGAATGTGCAGTACTATGAATTGAACGAATTCATGGTTGTTTTGGATCCGGCTTTGACGAACCGTCGCGATACTTCTTTCATCTATGTCAAGGTGAATGAAAAGTCCGATGTGAAGGACGTATCCGAAGACTTGGGCACTATCGATGGCACTGGTTTCTATGTTGAACCTTATGTAAACATCGACATGGCCGGTATCGAAGGTTCCCTTAAGGTGATGTACTTGCAGAACGACGAAAAGTTCTGGAGCGAAATGGCTTCTAGCCCGGTTTATCGTGGCGGTGCTACGGTGTTGAACGCTAACGCCTTGTTCAGCGACAATGCCGGTTACGAAGACCTGATCGACGGCTTCGGCATGTCTAGCCTCGAAAACATGTACATGACGGTGTACAACTCCAATCCGCTTTATGCCGGCAACTTGATGACGTCCAATTCCAAGAACGCCCTCACGGATCAGGCTGAATCGGGTAACATGTATTACCGCTTGTACAACAACTACAAGAACGCCCACTTCTACCGCAACGGCTACAATGCCGATGTCAAGAAGGCTCGCGAAATTCAGGCGGAACTCCTCTATCTGGATCCGGCAAACGATATGGCTCTCCCGTTCGGTGTTGCTACTGGCGACCGCAAGGGCTTGAACGTGAACCTGGACCTCTCTTGGAATGGCGCTGTTGAACTGAACGCTCTCTTTGGCATGATTTCGACGGTGAACTCCGATATCGAAGAAATCAAGTTCACTCGCTATGCTGCTGGCCTTGGCGTTGATTTCGGTCGCCTCTTCGGACTGGATCGCAAGATCAAGCTCCAGGGCTCTTATGACCATGCCGAAGAAGACAAGGGCTACCAGCGTAAGAACGACCGCATCATGGCGGGCGCAAACATCGACGTGATTGGCCCGGTGTCCCTCTTGGCCGGCTACCAGATGTCGACTCGTGAATTCGGCGTTCCGCTGTTTGTTTCTAATCTCGCTTCTGTCACTAAGGCCGAAGAATCGATGCTTCTTGTGGGTCCGAAGGTCAAGATTGCTCCGCATTCCTACCTGTCGGTACAGTACGGACTCCTCACGGACAAGATTTCCTTCAATTCGGCTAGCGCGATGCTCGACGAAACCGGCGCCCCTGTTCTGGATCCTCTGACCGGCGAAGCCGCTGTCCAGATGACTCCTGCAGAACTGGCGATTGACAAGAGTGTAATTATTGCCGATGTGACGGTGAATTTCTAAGAGGTATTGCAATGAAAAACTTTAAAATCTTATTCTCGATTGCTGTTGCCTCGGCTTTTGTAGGCTGCTCCTCTATGTCTGTTGACGAAGCTGAAGCTCTGGAAGGAAACCTTCCGGCGGACTTCGATGTCAACGAATATATAGAACTCCATCCGGAATTGAAGCGCATTCAGATTAAGGACTTTATCTCTATCCATAATTCGAATGCCGAAGCCGCAGCTCGTAGCGCAGGTATTTATACGGAATTCAAAGCAGCCAAGACTGCTGACGAAACTGCTTTTGAACAGGATACTGCTACGATCCATAAAATCGTGACGACCTATGCCGGCTATTCCGATGACGACTGGAATCTCACTCTGCAGGGCTCCAGTAAGGATTCGATTATTTATGAAACTACTACGGATACCCTTGCTGTTGGTGTAAAGTCCAAGACCGAAGCAGATGCCAAGTTTGCCAAGGTCTGGTTCTGCCCTGATAGCGCCAATGGTGGTTCCATTACTTTGGATGCCGATGCTGCCATTTCTGCAGTAAGTGCCTTTGCTGATTCTACTTGCACGGGAACTGCTACAGATTATGCCGCTGCCGACTACGAATTCAACACTAAGACCGATAAGCCTGCTGAAGCGGGCTTGAAGATCCGTGAAAACAAGGACTCTGTCGGTGTGGTTCCGGTTCCTGTCGAAGGCATGGTGAACCCGAGCCTCGTGAAGGCCGCAAAGGAGTATAACTTTGTCGATGCCCTGAACGATTGGGAATTGATTGCCACCATTCCGCTGGATCTGTTTGCCATTAGCTACCAGTATTCTGTTTATGGACAGGATCATGGCTGGGCCTACAGACGCTGCAAGGAAGGTGACAACCTCGGCCAAAAGCTTTACGAACTTGATCCGGTTACAGCCACGTACATTGCGACGGCTGAATATCCGATGACCAAGCTCTATTGCGACGATAACGGCGAACCCCGCGAACTTAATTAGGAAGAGGTGAATTTATGAATATTAAACCGATTCTTTTGTCTCTTGCTCTTGGGGCTGCTGTTACAGCCCAGGCTGCTGCCGACAAGGTAGTTGGCTTTTACCCCTACTGGAGCCAGTATTCTCAGTTTTATCCGAAAGATATCCGCTATAACTTCGTGACGGACATTCACTATGTCGGTCTCGCTGCCGGTGAAGACGGCTCGGTCGCCTTTGCTGACGAAAACGATGCTGAAAACTTCAAGACGCTCGTGCAGATGTCCAAGGACAACAACGTAAAGTTGATTGTCTCTGTGGGCGGTATCGAAAACGAAGGCAACTTGAAGGCAATCGCTTCTTCCGAAGAACTTTTGCCGACTTTCGTTTCGAATGTCTCCAGCTGGCTTTCTGCAAACGGCGGCGACGGTGTGGAAGTGGACTGGCAGAACCTCACGGCTGAAGATGCCGAAGATTACGCCAAGTTGCTGAACGCCTTGGTTGATGGCCTTTCGGGTGCTCCGGTGACCGCCGTGATTTATCCGGCTGCCGGCATGGATGCTTACAAGGCTGACGCTCTGAACCGCCTCGCTTACGTAGACGTGTTCATGGCTGACCAGATGACCGAAGACAATTCCTCCGTGGTTCCGAACCAGAGTGCCAAATCTGTTGAAGAAACCCTGGACGCAGTGAAGGGCGCCGGCGTGAACGGCGACCTGCTCGTGCCGGTGATCTTCCTTTATGGCAAAACCTGGAGCGGCGCTAAGGGTCTCGGAACGTCTCACCAGGGTACGGGTAGCGGTAACGAAGGTTACGTGTCCTACGCCGAACTGATGGGCAAGTTTGATTCTCCGGAATACAAGGTGACCTTTGATGCTTCTTCTAAGTCCGAAGTGGCCGTGAGCGATGCCGAAACCATCGTGTTCATGGGCATTCCTTCTGTGAAGGCGGTTGCCGAACAGGTCAAGAGCGATGGCATGGCTGGCGTTGCGGTCTACGACCTCTCCCAAGACCATCACGAACCGATTGTCTCGCTCCTCGTGACTATCGGCTTGCAGCTCCGTCCTGAAGTCAATTACAAGGCCAAGAAGAAGTAATTCTCTTTAGAATAAAGCTCTTAAAGGATCCCGGCTATCGCCGGGATTCTTTTTTATTCCATTTTGTATGCCGGTGCAATTTATAGAGGCTGTGTCCTTGCTGTAGTGTTCTAAAGGATTCTTTATATGCCGTTATAGATGGCTTTTCTGGATGATTATGGATTATCTAAGATAATGTTTGGCGCCTTTGGAATGTTCTAGAAATATGGTTGGATGAAAAAGAAAGCCGGACATATCGCCCGGCTTTCTTTAAGGGAATTTCTTGTGGTCTAGATTACTTCTTGGTCCACCTGATATTCAGCTGCTTGACGCCCTGTCTTACGGTGATCAGGTAAGCGCCTGTAGGAATGTTTTCGAGGGACAGGGCGGTGTTGTTGCTCATGGTTTTAGAGAGCACCTTCTGACCCATGATAGAGAACACGTCTACGTAAATGTCACCAGATTCCTTGGAGTTGACATGCAACTGAGCGTTAGCAATGGTGGCGCGGAGCGGAAGTGTCGGCTTCGTCTTGAAGATTCCGACTTCCGGCTGCTGGCCTTGTTGCTTCATTAGTTCGGTGTAGTATTCTTCCAAGTTCACTGCAGAGGCACCGTCACCAATGATAACCGTATAAGAACGGGTTACTTCGCCGTAGTTCGCCGTTTCGTCGGCGTGGCCGGTAACAATCACGATGGCGTTCTGGTTGCCTGCAACGAGGTCGTTGCCGTTCTTGGTCAGGTAATCAGAAGATTCCTTGCCGTTAAAGGTATAAGTAACCTTGGCCTTTTCGTAAATGGCGGTGTCCGGGAAGAACTTGGCCTTAGTGTCGCCAAAGGCGAGGGTCAGGTTCCCTTGCTTGTCGGCTCCCTTACCGAAGTTACTGTGAATCTTGTTGATAGCCTTGAGGTAGGAAACTTCAACAGTATCCTGCAGGGCGGGGAAGCCGGCTGCTGCGGGGGCAGTGGCCACGACCTTTGCGGTACCGTAACCCTTGAATTCATACATGATAACCTGCTTGCCCCTCTGGAGAGAAGAACAGGAGGCGTCGGAACAGGTGGCCGTCTTGACGGAGACGATGCTCGGGTCAAGGGAGGTCAAGGTGAACTTGGCGCCTTCATCAGTGGTGTTAGCCGCGGAGACGACCCATTCCATATTCTGGCCACCAGAGTACTTCTGAGTTCTGTTGTTGGTGCAGTCGCCGTTGTTGTAGCACTTGAGATCAACAAAACCTGCAATAGTCTGCTTAGCTTCGGCGCTAACGATAACCAGGGACTGAGAGCCGTCATTACCGGTCATGATAACGTAGCCAGCTTTCTTGATATCGCCCGTAGAGGTCACGACGTTTTCGTTGCTGGATGTGTAAGTACAGCCAGACTTGAGAGAGCTTGCAACGCTGCCGGCAGATTCCTTAACCGTCGTGGCGTTAAAGGAGCAAGAACCTGATTTCAGGGACTTGGCAAACAAACTGGGCCAATCGGTTGCATTCTTCGAAAGGTAATCCTTAACGAGCTTGCCGGATTCGCTGTAGCTTGCGCCGTTGAGCTTACCAATCGTGTTCAAGTCATCGCTGCCGCTGAACATGGCGGAAGTTTCTTGCTTGTTGTTGACGGCGTATTTACTTCCGACAGCACGCAGACTCCAGTTACAGTTACTGATCTTGTTCGTTTCCATGAAGCTCATCCATTCCTGGGTGCTGCCGCTGCTCGGGCTGCCTGCACCGTCGGCATTGGTGGTACCCCATTCGGTAATGAACACGGCGTTGCCGCTGCTCTTTGCCTGGGTGGCGCGGCCACCGTAGGTGCCTACGCCATGGGTGCCTGCATAGAAGTGGAGAACGTAACCCACGTTCTTGCCGTTTACGCCACCGTATTGGGTCATCTGGGACCAGCTCGGTGTACCGACCAGAACCAGGTTATCGGTGCTGTTGCGGATGAGCGGAACAATGTTGTTGGCGTAGCCCTTCACTTGATCCCAGCTCTGGCTTACGGGTTCGTTGAAGATTTCATAAATGACGTTAGGAACGTCCTTGTACTTCTTGGCAACCTGTTCAAAGAAGGTCTTTGCAATATTCTGTTCGTTGGTGGCGCGGTGGCTGTGCCAGTCAATAATGATATAGATGTCGTTTTCGATAGCGGCTTCGACCATCTGGTCGATAATGCCCATGTAGCCATCGGGTGCGCCGGCATAGGAATAGGCTTCGTCGAGGGCGTTGCTGGTACCGCCATCGCTATCGTAGTAAGTAATGCCCATGGCAAAACGGAAAACGTCCATCGGCAGGTTTTCGGCTGCCCAGGAGATAACGTTCTTGTTGTAGTACGGCATACCTGTTGCATCGGACCAGAAAAGGCTCATACCACGAATCATGGCTTCTTGGCCGTTCTTGGCACCGACGATTTTACCGCCGTCGGTATGGAGTGCACCGTAATAGCTGACAGGGCCAATGCGTTTGGGGGTGGCAGTGGATGCAGCCGCGAGTGCCGGCACCGCAGCGAGTGCGAGCAGGCAGGGGATAAGTTTTTTGATCTTCATAATGATTCCCTTAGATAATCCCATTTCCCATCGAGGGTAAAGATACCTTAATTATGGAATATTTGGAGGGTTCTACCCCTAAAATAATGTTTACTTGTGAATACGGGGAAAAATATATTTTTTGTTCCTTTTTCCCATATCTGCAAGAAATAAAAAAGGAATGCTCATAACAGGTGTGATGCCGCTTACATTCGCAAAAATGGCGGAATTTAAGGGGGTAAGTAAATTTTTGTTATCGTTCTTGCGTTTTTTTGAAGATTTAAAGGTTTGTGCAAGTGGTATCCGTTTTTTAGCGAAAAAAAGGAAAAAATATTTGACAGGTTGCGAAAAAAAAAGATATATTAGGGTGCGAACCGCCCTTTGTGGGCATAACTTTAAAAAAAGAGAGAGAATTATGAACAAGAAAATTCTTAGCATTTCTGCCGTTTTGGCAGCAGCTGCCCTTTCTTTCGGTTTCGAAACCTGGAATGGTGCTGATGGTATTGCACGTGTTGACACCGGTCTCGACGCTGGTGAAGACAACTCTGGTTACTGGTACTTCTACGCCGATGGCGCCGATGGTGGCGCTTCTGTCGTGCAGTGGGCTGCTGATCCGGACGAAGAATACGGTGGATTGGAACCTGTTCTCGAAGCTTGCGGCAATGGTATCTGCGGTACTTACACCCTCGATAAGGGTACCTTGGACTATGACCCGTTCATCGGTATCGGCTTCAACGTTGGTGGTGCCGACGCTGCTGGTAAGGCAATCCCGGTTGACGTTTCCTCTTTGAGCGGTGTTTGCATTTCCTTCTCTGTGGATCATGCTGCTACCCTCGAACTTGGCCTCGGTGACGCTACCGACGCTAAGATCGGTTACGCAAACCCGGCTTATGACCTGGGTAAGTCTGCTACCGCCGTTAAGACTGTAAACGTTCCTTGGTCCAAGTTCGCTCAGCCGAGCTGGGCAAAGGCTGACCAGTCCATCTCCATCGACGAAGCTCTCGCTACTGTCGCTTCTATCAAGATGAAGGTGCAGGCCAAGACCGGTTCTGCAGGTCAGTTCAACATTACTCAGGTTGGCGAAAACGGCAAGTGCGGTGAAGTCGCTATCGGTGCCAAGGCTATCCAGTCTTCTCTGAAGGCTCAGCTCGCTGGCCGTACCCTTTCCTTCGGCAAGTCTGTTGCCAAGGCTGAAATTGTGAACCTCCAGGGTCAGGTTGTTATGGCTGCCTCCTCTGTGAAGACCATGGATCTCTCCAAGCTCCAGGCTGGTGTCTACATGGTTCGCGCTATGGGTCTCTCTCAGCAGATCATGCTGAAGTAATCTTACTTCGGTAAAATCTTAAGGAAGGGTTGCGGGTTCCGCAATCCTTCTTTTTTTATATGATGTAGATTACACTGGAGATTATTTTTTCTTGTTCTTTCTTTGAAAAGAGGGAATAAAATATATATTTGAGGAAAACGCAAAACGAGGTTGTTATGCATTTCAAGAAATTTTTGACTCCCATGATGGCTCCTTTGGCCTTGAGCTTGGCTTTTGGCCTTGCTGCATGTGGCGATGATTCTTCGTCGGGTACTCCTGACCCTGTTGTGGATCCGACTCTTGATCCGGGTACGACAATTCCGACCGACCCCGGTACAACTGTTCCTACTGATCCGGGTACCACGACTCCGACGGATCCGGGTTCGACCGTTCCTGTTGATCCTGGTACGACAACTCCTACTGATCCGGGTACCACTACGCCGGTTACCAATCCGGGAACTGCTTGGACGTCGCCGGTGGCTTTGGCCGCTTCTGCCAACCCGGCTTATCCTGCCAATGTTTATGCCCTTTGGAAGCCCGCTCATTTTGCGACACTTGAAGAGGAACAGGTCTATTATGCCTCTTATGCGGATGAGTTTGCTGACCTCTTCCCGGCGCAGTATTTGCCGGCCGGTCGTGTGCTTTGGTCTAACCAGAATACGGGTTACTACAAATCGTCTTGCTTGAACAAGGATTCCGATGTTGCGAGCATGAAGTATCGTGGCTGCACCGTGTCCGAAGGCGTTGGCTACGGCATGTTGCTTACTTACTTTAACGGCGATGCCGATGCATTTGTACGCATCTGGAATTATTCTAGGGCGTTCCGCGCTTATTATGACGTTAACCTTACTCCGTGGATTACCTTCAGCTTTGCCAAGAAGGTGGATTACACTAGTGCTACCGACGCTGACCTGGACATTGCAACGGCTCTTATCTTGATGTATTACAAGACCGGCTCAGCCGACTATCTTGCAGATGCTTTGAACATTATGAAGGCCATTTGGGAATTGGAAATCAACCCGACAAACTTGCTGATTTATTCGGGTGATGATGATGTCTGGCATGGAGATGGCGCAGTTTATAACCTCAGCTATTTCTCCCCGGTGGCTCTCCGCTTGTTTGCAATGGTCGATACCGATCCGACTCATAACTGGCTGGGCGTATTGGATGCTATGTATACTTATATGGCTATGGTGCAGAATGCCGGTACGGGCGTGTTCCCCGACTGGAGTGACGCTGCTGGCGTGGCTGCAAAACCGGATAACGGCTCTGCAGACAAGACTTACTGGACATTCAACAAGGAATCAGTGCGTATTCCGTGGCGTATTGCATGGGATTACTACTGGTTCCAGGATGAACGCGCCTTGGCTATCTTGACGAAGCTGAACACCTTTATTTCTGGAAAGTCTGGAGGCGATCCGTCTTCGAATGCGTTGATGGTCAACTACTCATGGGATCCGGCAAAGAGCGATGCTGCAAGCACTGGTACGGCTATTCCGTCTCATTGGCTTGGTGCTTGGTGCGTAACTGGTTTTGGCTCCAATCCGACTTGGGTAACCGCTTGTACGGATTTGTTCAATACCAGAACTCCGGCTAATACGGGCTCTAGCTACTTCACCGATATCTTGATGGGTATTTATAGTTCCTTGCTGAATGGTGGCTTTGTAAGACCGTTTTAAATAGGGGGCTTGCCCCTCGCAGGCATAGAAGCCCTTGACAAAACGTCAAGGGCTTCTTTTTGTATATTCTACGTGTATGGAAAATGATTCTTTGAATGTGGAAAATGTGGTGACGGATTCGGTGCAGTCTGCTGGCGTTGGAGATAGCGTTGTCGCGGCGCCGGAGATCGAAATGCCGACGCCGGAACAGCTTGGAATTTCGATTTCCGCGGGGCCGCAAGGTGGAATGCCCGCGGTGACCGTGGGCGACACGTTTGAATTTCCGGTGACTGTTTCTTGGGGCGTGCAAGGGAGTGCGCTTTTGGTGGTGCCGACGGGCACGGCGAATGCGAAGGGCCTGACTCAGGTAGGCATGTCGCAGGAATCGGCGCGCTCTGTGAAAGATGGCAAGGAAGTTGCCTCGATTACGTTTACCTACAAGAT
Source organism: Fibrobacter sp. UWT2 (assembly GCF_900142545.1). Classification (NCBI taxonomy): domain Bacteria; kingdom Pseudomonadati; phylum Fibrobacterota; class Fibrobacteria; order Fibrobacterales; family Fibrobacteraceae; genus Fibrobacter; species Fibrobacter sp. UWT2. Next base: position 83,438 of record NZ_FRBF01000011.1, read on the forward strand.
TTTGGCTGCCGATACGGGCAACTTGCATATTCCGGCGATGCGGTTTGAAATTCCGACGCAAATGGGGCAACCGCTCGATTTGCGGAGCGAAAGCGTGGATGTGCGCGTGAATGAACCGTTTAACCCGCTTCCGTTTGCGGTGGGGCTTGTAGTGGCGATTTGTGTGCTTTTAGCGGGCCTGTGGCGAGTGAAACGCCGTGCTGCCGTGCGAGAGGCTGCCGCGGCTAAAAACGCCGCAGAAGATGCCTTGCGTGAACGCATGATGGTCCTCAAGCAGCGCGTGAATACGGCAGATAGTCGCGAATGGCTCTTGGAACTTGAAAGCATTTGCAAGGAATACGTGGCGGAAAAATTCGGAATGGCCGCCTCCGCGGTCAACCTCGACAACCTTGTGAAAGATGGCAACCTCGAAGGCTGGGAATCGCTTGTAGAAGAATTCGCGCATGCCCGCTACGGCGGCGGCAAGCGCGATGGTTTCGAAAACAAGGAAACCTGGAAAGGTGCCATGACCCTTATGGGAATTTCTGAAGAAGACTAATCGGTCGTTTTCATGAAAATTATTCGCGTTACAAAAGAAAGCGAACGCGCTGGCGCCTACTACGTGCGCATGGCTGCGATGATGCGCAAGTACCAGATTCCGCTGGATGCTGAAATCGATGCGCATGATGGTGAAAACTGTCATTACATTTTGGCGCTGGATGATATTTACCCGGTTGCCACTTGCCGCTGGTTTGAAGTTCGCGAGGGCGTTGCCGAAATCGGGCGCGTCGTGGTGCTGCCGGAATATCGTGGCAAGCATTTAGGCCAGGCGGTTGTTGCCGAGGCTGAAAAGTGGATGCACGAAGTTGGCGTCAAGAAAGTCGAAATCTCGAGCCGCGTGAATGTCGCGGACTTCTATGAAAAAATGGGCTATCACTTCAACGAAAGTGGTAAAGCCCATCATGACACATTTGAATGCGTATTTATGGAAAAGGTTCTCTGAACCTAGTGAATATCCATCTTCGAAAATAGATTCAGTACGGCGACGCCGGAAATAATCAGGATGAGTCCGATGATGGCGCCTAGGTCGGGCATCTGCTTGAAAAAGAAGATGCCGCTGATTGTGATGAGGGCGATGCCGAGTGCCGACCAGGTGGCATACGCAATGCCGATGGGAATGGTGCGCAAGCAAAGGCTCAACAGATAGAGTGATGCCACGTAGCAAACGAGCGAGGCAATGGAAGGAACGAGTTTGGTGAACTGTTCCGACATCTTGAGGAGTGTGGTGCCGGCGGCTTCTGCGACAATGGCAAGGATAAGGAATACGTAGTTGAGCATGGGAGTAATATACAAAATAATTTGTATATTATGAAAAGACGTCATTGTGAGGCCCCAACAAGGGGCCAAAGCAATCCATTAAGGTTTTTTATATGCCGAGTTCTGAAAAGTTTCGTGACCATGTTTTGCAGCAGTTCAAGGGAGAATTGCGTGTAACGACCCGCAAGATGATGGGCGAGTACATCTTGTATGCCGACGGAAAAATCTTCGGCGGAATATACGATGATCGCCTGCTGGTGAAGCCCGTGTCTGCCGCGGTGGCGATGCTCCCCGGCGCAAAGAAACAACTGCCATACGATGGCGCGAAACCCATGCTCCGCGTGACCAACGAACAGATTGAAGACAACGGTCTCTTAGTTCGTTTGCTTGACGCGATGCTCCTTGAGTTGCCAGCCCCTGCGAAAAAGAAAAAGTAATAGTGCGGACCATTTTCCCCGCGTGGGGAATATGGTTTGTTTTTTGCCCTAAATATTATTCCCGGCTTGACCGGGCATTTCTTTTTTTACATGTCATTGCGAGGCCCTTTTAGGGCCGTGGCAGTCTCTGACAGGCATATTTATTTATATTTCCCATTGACATAGCCCCGTACCGAATGGTTCGGAGCGACCGGAATTTTTGAGATTCGTCTCTTATTCTCACGACTGAAACTACCACTTTCAAATTCTACGGGAATAAGACGAACGCTCACGTCCCATCTGGGGCGTGGGTCGTTTGTGCTTATCGTAGAAAAGGGTGTGGTAGCCCTCAGTCGTGGTAGGCTCATTCGGCTCCACGCCTTTTTTGTTTGGCATTGAGTACAAAAGCATCCAATAAGAACTTATCTCGCAGATGAGGATGCAGAAATATGCCGACAAGAATTGAGCGTATTCAAAAATCAAAAAGAAATGCAGAAGATGAATTCTATACGATATATGCAGATATTGCTGCAGAACTGCCGAATTATAGGGCTCAATTAAAGGGGAAACGTGTTTTATGCCCTTGCGATTGGGATGAGTCTTTTGAACAGCAAATTGTCTATAGTGACGGAAGTGAGGTCCGCTCGCCCGATTTGTTCAACAACTTAAATTTTGTCAAAGATATCAATATCGATGAAACACGAAAGTCCTTTGAGAAAAAAATTGATTTAATAAAATGCAATTTCATAAAATTTTTGGTGTCTCATGCTGATGCATATAAAATAAAGTCTATATCTGTTAGCGGTTTTAATCCTGCAATGCAAAAGGGCATTCGCTTTCAAGATATCGATTATTCAAATTATGATGTGGTTATTACGAATCCTCCTTTTTCTCAATTTCGGGAATTTATTGACACAATGTTTAAAAATAAGATGCAGTTTCTTGTAATAGGACCGCAAAACGCAATTACATATAAAGAATGTTTCAAATACATTTATGAAAATAAAATGTGGATAGGTTATCATTTCCATATGACAGGGTTTGACCGTCCTGATGGAACACATATTCCTAAAAACGATAATAAAGTTCGGTCTTGTTGCTGGTTTACAAATATGGAAGTTTCTTTAAGACATGATGAAATGATTTTGACGGAAGAATATTCTCCTGAAAGGTATCCAAAGTATGTCAACTATGATGCTATTCATGTGAAAGAGACTAATCTTATTCCGTACGATTATCCAGATGAAATGAGCGTTCCTATTACATTTCTTCAGAAATATAATCCTGAACAATTTGAAATACTAGGCTGTAGTGGTACATTGGCAAAACCGATGAGAGAAATTGCTGAAAAAGGGGAATATCAGCAAGGAGGGGCGGCTTTTTACAGATTGTGTCCGGATGGAAAGTATAAATACCATCGAGAATTTCCAAGAATTGTCGTGAAAAATAAGAAGGTTCGTCATGATGAAGATTAAAGAACTTTACGAGAAAATTCGCGATGGAATCATCATCAGTGATATTGATTTGCAACGCGAAATCATCTATAACACGGAAAAACAACAACTTGTAATTGATAGCATCTTAAATCAAGTGCCGCTTCCTGCTTTTTATCTTTGGAAAAACGAAGATGAAAAGTTAGAGGTGTTGGACGGCAAGCAGAGAATCGAATCAATAAAGAAGTTTATAGAAAATGATTTGATGTATAATGATAAAATTTGGAAGCAGACGGATCGTGAAACGCAGGATAAATTTAATTCCACAGAACTTAGTGTGATTGTTTGTTCGGGTTCAGAAGATCTTAAAAGAAAGATATTTAATCGCATAAATACTTTAGGTGTTCCGCTTAGTCCTTATGAGGTGTTGAATGGGCTGTATAATGGAGAGTATTTACGAGGTGTAACGAGTTATATAAGTCAAGACAAAGATGCTCTTAAAGTACTCGGACCTAATAACCGAGGAAAGAACCAAATGAAGGTTCTAAAATACATTTGCAATCTTCGCAATGTTAAGGAACTAGATGATTATGTAAAAACGAACCAGAGCAAATCTTTTGCTGATGACCAAAGACTGATAATGAAAAATCTCAAATTTATTCGGGAAGTCTTTGACGATTATGGATACTTGGACATCCTTTTCAATCTATCAATAAAATACGCAAAAGATCTGACTATTTGGAAAGAACACAAATCAGATATAAATATACGCATAAAGCGTTATTTAAAAAGTGACGATGCGAAATTTACGGACAAGGCTGTTGAAATAGAGAATATTATCCAGGCAATTGTTCAAGGCATTAGTGTCGATGACAAAAGGTTGTTTACTGTGGATGATAAACGGGAACTGCTTGCTCAAAAAGAATGTCAAGAAAATAAGTATCAGTGTGAATGTTGCAAAAAATGGTTTTATAAAGAAGAACTACAAGTGGATCATATAGAACCTTGGTCTAAAGGCGGTCGAACCGTTTTGTCAAATGCTCAGTTACTTTGTGGTCCCTGCAATAGGAAGAAAGGGAATATTTAGCTTCGAATTCTTTTTTCGGGGTGTTAGGGGGCTGAGCCCCTTTTCCTAACCACCAATCACTAACCACTTTCCAGTCCCATTTGCCTTTTTTCGTGGAATTTTGTATCTTAATTCGCGAAAACAGAAGAGGTTAACTAAATGGATATTCAGGAACTTTCGGAAAAGGTTAGACAGCAGAGTGCTTTTTGCATGAACTTGCTGCGTGAAGTGGAAGGTACGGTGATTGGCCAGAAGGCTCTGGTAGAAAGCATTCTGACGGGTATTCTGGCGGACGGTCACGTGCTGTTGGAAGGCCTGCCGGGCCTTGCCAAGACGACTGCGGTGAAGGCTTTTGCCGATGCCGTGTCGCTCGATTTCAAGCGCATCCAGTTCACTCCTGACCTGTTGCCGGCCGACTTGCTGGGTACCACGATTTACAACGCGAGGGAAGCGAAGTTCGAGACCCGCAAGGGCCCGCTCTTTACGAACCTGGTGCTGGCCGACGAAATCAACCGTGCTCCCTCGAAGGTGCAGAGCGCCTTGCTCGAAGCGATGCAGGAACGCCATATCACGATTGGTGACGAGACGTTCAAGCTCGACGAACCGTTCCTGGTGCTTGCCACGCAGAACCCCATTGAGCAGGAAGGTACCTACCCGCTGCCCGAAGCCCAGGTGGACCGTTTCCTGTTGAAGGTGAAGGTGTCTTACCCGAACAAGGCCGACGAAATGAAGATTCTCGACGCCGTTGCCGGTGCGGGGCTGCGCCAGCCGCAGGCTGTCGCCACGAAGGAAGATATTCTGGCCGCCCGCCAGCTGGTGAAGCAGGTGTACGTGGACGAACGCGTGCGCGAATACATCGTGAACCTGGTGCTTGCAACCCGCGATCCGGGCAGCATCAAGCGCAGCGACTTGGTGGGCTTTGTGGAAGTGGGCGCCTCTCCGCGTGCTTCTATCGGTCTTGCCCAGGCTTCGAAGGCCCATGCGTTCATTCAGGGCCGCGCCTACGTGACGCCGGAAGACGTGAAGGCTGTCGCTATGGAAGTGCTTCGCCACCGCATTATCCTGAGTTACGAGGCCGAAGCGGAAGAAGTTTCTGCCGAAACCGTCGTGCAGAAGATTCTCGACAGCGTTGAAGTGCCGTAACCTTCGCTGTTGTCGCGCAGAAATCATTTGAAAAAAAAGAACGCCCCGGAAGGGGCGTTTTCGTTTTTATTCGTCTATAACTTCATCTATAGTTTCATCCGAAACGGGCTCTTCAACAGGACTTTCGACAATCGTGTTGAGTATCATGTAGGACTTTATGGTCGTATCTTTGACAAGCGTTTCTGCTAGGCGATTGAAAGTCTCCGTGATGATGCCTGTGCTGTCAATGGGAAGGTGTTCTTCATTGGACGGAGCGGGAATGCTATTTTTCAAATAGATCAAGTCTTTGTAAATGAGGTATGATTCTGCATCGCTATCTTTGACCATAAGAATGCTGACGGAGTCAATGAGAGCTGTAATAGCATCGTATGGCGAAATAGAGAAGGTTTGTATATCTTGTTTATAGCCTGATTTATCGGATTTGACTTTTTGATAGTAGAGGGTGTCGTTTCCCTTCAATTTGTACTTCGCTATGAAATAGTCGAAACCTAAGTTTCTTTCAGAAGTAATTTGGAATTTGACGCTATCCAGCTTTACAATTTCTCGTTCAGGTGGAGCGGTCCTTTGGGAGGAGAAATTCAATTTCTTTGAGAAAGTATAATGATTTGTGTCTTTGGGTGTGGATGGTACAAGCCATTTTTGGTAGAAAAGGGCGCAGGAAAGTTGAGCTACAGAATCTGTTCCCAGAAAACTGGAAAGTTCTTCGCTGTTGTGGTAACTGAGGTAAGCTTCGGGAATGTCATGGTCTGATGGCTCTGTGAATTGGAGTGGAAGCCGAAGTGTGTCAGGGGGCATTCCGGCCTTTACCAAGATGCAATGGGAGTAGGTTGTGTCGGGAATGAGAAATTCACCGAAAGTGTACCAAAGTATCGGCTGGAATCCAAGAATGAGGTCACCTTTGTTGAAAGCCCCTCTTTCTCTTGGATTTGACTGAATGTCCGTAGCCATCCAGCAGGTACCGGGCTCTTTGCTCATGGAGGCTTTGAATGTCATTAGGACGTTTCGACATTCTTCTGAATCAAAATGAATTTTGAAAACATGGTCGTTGACGAAATCGGGAAAATCAAATGTGCCTCGGAAATGTTTTAGGGGTGATTCTTGGGTGGAGTCCAAGTTGAAGGCGATGGGTTCGTCATCCATGTATAGCTTCATTTTATCTACAGTACAAGAACTCGTGTCTGCGATAGTGTAGTCCAGTAGGATGTATCGGAAATCATTTAGAGTGAAGGTTGTGTCCAGTATATTATACGCGTCACCGAACCAATTTAAATTATCCCAAAAAAACATTCTTAAACCAGTATCGCTGTCCTTGGTAAATGAAATCAAGGAGCCGCTTTGGAACATATATCTAGTCTGGTCTTGTAGTTCCCACCATTGGGGTTGGGAAATAATTTGCTCTTCTTGATTGTTTGATGAAGACGGCTTGTCGCTACAAGCGACAAGTGCTGCTAATAAAAAAAGAGTAATAGGAGTGAAAATAAAGAACTTGTTTGTCATAAGCTAAAGATAAATATATATATTGTTGGTTGCAATACGGGGTAAATTCTTATGATAAATATTCTTATGTTATTCGTGATGACGCTTCTGTTTATCGCGTGTGATGATAGTTCCGCAAACTCTAGCGCAGATAACGATATATCATCCTCGTCATATGAAGGAGAAAGTAGTTCGTCTTTGGATTCCTTGGAATATGTTGAGCCCCCTAAATTATCGGGTAGAGAATACAATCCGGATTTTAATGCGATTATTGAGCAGCTTGCTCCTCCTCTGTATAATGATGGAAAGTGGGTAATGGGCCGTTTTGAAATAGAAAGGCTGGGACTGAATGAAAATGGAGTGCCTGTATATGATAGTTATTACGTTTTCTTCGTGTCCAAAGATGATATGGCTACATGGGAAAAAACGGATACGCTAAGGTGTAACCGCCACGACAATATAACATCGGCTTTTACATGGAATGGTCGTTTTTATTATTTATTTCATGTAGATGAGGAAACAACCTTCTTTTTCAGTTCGGAAGATGGTTCCCAATGGGATTCTATTCCTGTGGTGGGGCTCCCTGCGGAATTTCTGAAAGATGAGGTGCTGCAAAAGGCCGATTTCCATGTGGCCAATAATAAAGTCTTTGCGACAGGTGTCGATCCTTGTTATGTGTCATCTGACTTGGAAACGTGGCAAGAGATGAAGCTGCGTGACGGTGGATCTGCATGTGGAAACAATGTGGCTTGGGGTGAACCTGGCTATAGAATGTCGAGCGGAAGTGGTGTAATTAAGTATTCGGATGATGGTATTATATGGGATTCTACAAGTACGAGTGGTACTCTTAACGGATATAAGATTGCTTTTGGTAATGGCGTTTATGTAAGGGGCACCTATAATGGAGGCGATGCGTTGCAGTGGTCGAGAGATGGTCTTGAGTGGCACCGGGCGAATTTTATGAATAGCAACCCTTCTTCTATTTTCTACGAGGGTGTCATTTTTGGGGGAGGGATCTTTCTTGCCTATGGAGGCGGGATGATGGCCGGCTCAACTTCGTATTTGCTTGTTTCTGAGAATGGCCAGGACTGGGTACAACAAGACAGGGTCGCGTATAGAGATATTGAACGGGTTGTTTACGGCAATGGAAAGTATGTAGCGACAATTTACGGAGAAAACTACTTCGCCGTTTTCCAGAAGGAACCTTAACAGAGAATATGGTTCTTTATTGTCCGTTCAAAAGGATATAAAAAAAGAACGCTCTTTTCGGAGCGTTCTTTTTGTATAGGTTCGTAGCTGCTTACTTCAAGAAACCGCGATCCATAGCCGTGACCGGGATGATTCTGATGTTGTCGGCCATATCTGTGATGATGGCAACACCGGTCAGGTAGTTGATCCAATGCTTGTCATCGGAGGAATACTTGTGATAACGCAAGTCGCGTCCGTCTGCACCATGGATTTGGCGCTTGCTGATGGAGATGACGAACGGAACCAGGAATTGGTCGTGCGAAATGGCCAAGGTGACGCCCGGCTTCATCTTGTCATAGGTGAAGTACTTATGGACGATTACGTCTACGATGCTGTCGACATCGAAGAAGGCGGCTTCGCAGTTGCTTTTTTCGGTGCTGTTGCTGTAATCCCTGTAGGCAGCTTTAGAGAATCCGCCCCAGCCGGATTTGCAGGAGTTACGCTTGCTTTCGTTCTTGACGTACACCTTTTCTAGCAGGTCATTGTTTGTGGTCTGGAAGCTGTTATCGGTTTCGCTAAACCAGGTGAGGCTATCGCCCATGTACTGACTCTTGTTGTTGCCGATAATCCACGCGGACTGCTTGGCACGGAAATAATAGGTGTGCATGTAAGAGAAGTCGTCGAGGCCCATTTCTTTAAGCCTGTTGCCGACGGTGGCGCACTGTTGTATGCCCGTATCGTTCAGCGGATCGTTCGGTCCGTACTTGTCGCTGGGACGTGCGGCGTGGCGGAGAATGAAGGTCACCTTTTCAGTGGGGCGGAGGCAGCCGAATACATCGTAGATAGAAGAGAACTGGTCGGTGGTGGAGCGGAGAGCCTTGCATTCGTCGCTGAGAGGCTGAACGCCAGGTGCGTCTTCGCCGTCTTTTCCGTCCTTACCATCCTTGCCGTTTTCACCGTTCTTGAGTTCGCCAATCTTTTCGGTGCCGCAATAGATGTCGTAACCGTTGATGGCATCATTCTTTACGACATAGCAAGAGGTTCCATCTTTACCGTTGTCACCATCCTTGCCGTCGTTACCATCTTTACCGTCGGCACCATCCTTGCCGTTTTCACCGTTCTTGAGTTCACCGACCTTGATGTTGCCGCAGAAAATGTCGTAGCCGTTGTTGGTCTGGTTCTCTTCGATACGGCAGGAAGTGCCATCTTTACCGTCGACACCGTCCTTACCGTCAGCGCCCTTTTCGCCGTTGCGGAGTTCGCCGACTTTGAGCTCGCCGCAGTAGACATCGAAACCGTTGATGTTTTCGTTGGCTTCAACGCGGCAAGACGTTCCGTCCTTACCGTTGTTGCCATCCTTACCATCTTTACCGTCCTTGCCGTCAGCACCCTTTTCACCATTGCGAATTTCGCCGACCTTTTCTTTACCGCAGTAGACGTCGTAACCATTGATGTCGTCGTTGGCTTCAACGCGGCAAGATGTACCATCCTTACCATCAATGCCGTTGTTGCCGTCATGACCGTCGTTACCATCTTTACCGTCGGCGCCGTCCTTGCCGTCTTTACCGTTGTAAAGTTCGCCAATCTTTTCGGTGCCGCAGTAGACTTCGTATCCGTTAATCTTGTCGTTCTTTACGACAGAGCAAGAAGTACCGTCCTTACCGTTGTTGCCGTCATGGCCGTCGTTGCCATCCTTACCGTCGGCACCATCCTTGCCGTCTTTACCGTTGTAAAGTTCGCCAATCTTTTCGGTGCCGCAGTAGACTTCGTATCCGTTAATCTTGTCGTTCTTTACGACAGAGCAAGAAGTACCGTCTTTACCGTCCTTACCGTCTTCGCCGTCTTTACCATCAGCGCCATCTTTACCGTCGGCACCATCCTTACCGTCAGCGCCCTTTTCGCCGTTGCGGAGTTCACCGACCTTTTTACCGCCGCAGATGACGTCATAGCCGTTGTCGTTTTCAGCTACGGTGCAAGAGGCCCCGTCTTTACCATCGTTGCCATCTTTACCGTCCTTGCCATCCTTGCCATCGGTACCATCTTTACCATCGACACCATCCTTACCGTCAGCGCCTTTTTCGCCGTTCATCAGTACGCCGACCTTTTCGCTGCCGCAGTAAACGTCGAATCCGTTGATATCCTTGTTGGCGATGACTGTGCAGGAAGAGCCGTCCTTGCCGTCTTTACCATCGATACCGTCTTTGCCATCCTTTCCGTCTTTACCGTCGGCGCCCTTTTCGCCATTGCGGAGTTCACCGATTTTCACGTTGTCGCAAATGACGTCGTAGCCGTTGATATCCTTGTTGACATCGACGCGGCAAGAAGAACCGTCCTTACCGTCTTTACCATCGGTACCGTTAGTACCATCCTTACCGTCGACACCATCTTTACCATTGGTGCCATCCTTTCCGTCGATGCCGTCCTTACCATCTTTACCATCGATACCGTCTTTTCCGTCCTTACCATCGGTACCGTCTTTGCCGTCGGCACCCTTGTCGCCGGTGTCGCCCTTTTCGCCGTTGCGGAGTTCACCGACCTTCTTGCTGCCGCAAAGAATGTCGTAGCCGTTGATGTCGGGATTTTCAATCACTGTGCAGGAGGAACCGTCTTTACCGTTGGAGCCGTCCTTGCCGTCGATACCGTCTTTACCATCGACGCCATCTTCTCCATCCAAGCCGTCCCACACGACACCTTTGAGCGTGTCGGCGCAAATGAGCTTGTAGCCAGTTCTGTTGCTTAATCCAGTCGTGTCGGCAACGGTGCAGCTGGTTCCGTCTTTACCATCCTTGCCGTCTTTTCCATCTTTACCATCCTTGCCGTCTTTGCCGTCGCTACCGCCGGAACTCAGTTCGCCTTGGACGCCACTGAGGGTTTCGTCCTCGCAACCAGAAAGAATGACTGACATGAATAAGGGAATTGCCGCCAATACGGCAACCTTTGTGAATTGATGATTCATATTAGCTCCTTGAAGTGAGCCTCAAATTTAGTTTATATGTGTAAACATTCCAATACGTAGTTTGTATAAAAGCTGTAAGATTTTTGTAACATTTTGTGGCTTTTTTGACCTGATTTCCGCAATTGGTGGCGGAGTGTCGGCTGTCGTCTGCCATTCACTTTTTTATCTTTAGGGCGAAAAAGGGCTCAGGGAAATTCCCTGGGTAGCTTATTTTCGTGTTTAACTAGCTTAAAAAAACGAAGGATATATGGCAAATCGTGTTGTGATCGGTTCCCAATGGGGTGACGAAGGCAAGGCCAAGGTTGTTGATTTTCTGACTCTGGACGCAGACTACATCGTGCGTTTCCAGGGCGGCGCAAACGCAGGCCATACCGTAGAAGTGGGCGACAAGAAGTTCGTGTTCCACTTGATTCCCTCGGGCATTATGCACGAAGACAAAATTTGCGTGATCGGTAACGGCGTGGTGCTTGACCCGGTGCAGACGCTTGCAGAAATTGCAGACCTCCACACGAAGGGAATCAACCCGGAAGGTCGCCTGTTCATTGCCGACAACGCACACGTGGTGCTTCCGTACCACTCCACCCTCGACAAGGCCAAGGAAAAGAAGGCTGGCAAGGGCGCTATCGGTACAACGGGCCGCGGTATTGGCCCCTGCTATAGCGACAAGGTGAACCGTATCGGCGTTCGCGTGGGTGACCTCATGGACGAACGTGAACTGCGCCCCCGTGTCGAAGCGATGGCCAAGGTCCACAACGAAGAATTCAAGGTGATGTACGATGTTCCCGAAATTGATCCGGAACAGGTCATCAAGGATTACCTCGAACTCGGTCAGAAGATCAAGCCGTTCGTGCGCGACGTGAGCGCTATGCTCTATGAAGCCGTGAAGTCCGGCAAGCGTTTGGTGTTCGAAGGCGCCCAGGGCACCATTCTCGACGTGGACCAGGGTACTTACCCGTTCGTGACCTCCAGCAACACCGTTGCCGGCTATGCTAGCTGCGGCGCAGGCATTGGCCCGACTGCCATTGACCAGGTGGTGGGTGTGGTGAAGGCTTACACGACTCGCGTGGGTAACGGTCCGTTCCCGACTGAACTTTTGGATGAAACGGGCGACACGCTCCGTAAGATTGGTAACGAATACGGTGCTACCACGGGCCGTAACCGCCGCTGCGGTTGGTTCGACGCTCCGGTGGTCCGCAAGGCTGCCGTGGTGAACGGTCTCACTCACTTGGCCATCACCAAGCTCGACGTGCTCGATACCTTTGATTCTATCAAGATTTGCACTCACTACGAATGCGACGGCGAAAAGATCGAAAACTTCCCGAACCAGCTTTCCAAGGTCGGCCGCTGCGTGCCGGTTTACGAAGAAATGCCGGGCTGGAAGTGCGATACTACCAAGTGCCGCAAGCTTGAAGAACTGCCGGAAAATGCCCGCAAGTACCTGAACCGCATGGCAGAACTTGTTGGCGTGAAGATCGGTATGATCTCTATCGGTGCTAAGCGCGACCAGAGCATTATCGTAGATTTGGACTAGGAATCTAAAAGAAGAAGGAGAAGGAAATGGACAGCAATGTATGTGGACTCTTGAAAGGGGTTGACCTTTTCTCAGAATTGACGGAAGAACAACTTGGCTTGCTTGCCAATTTGGTTGTTGTCCAGGACTTCAACCGCGACGAAACGGTGGTGCTCGAAGGCGACTGCTCGATGAAGGCCTTGTACCTGATTGCATCGGGAACGGTGCAGGTCTACATGACCGGCGTCGATGGTCGCGAGACGATCCTCAGTTTCTTGGAACGCGGAGACTTCTTCGGTGAAATGTCGCTCATCGACGGCGAACCGAGGTCCGCCTCGGTGCGCACCGTGACCGACGCCCAGTTGATGATCATTCACCGGGAACCGTTCCTTACTCTTATTCGTCAGACTCCTGAAATTGCAATGTCCTTGCTTTCTGAAATGAGCAAGCGACTCCGCAAGGCGAATAAGCAGATCGGTTCCCTTTCCACCATGTCTGTGAGCGGCCGCGTGGCGGGCACTCTCCTGAACTTGATGGAAGAACGCGGTATGCGCATTCACACCGACAACGGCCAGATGGTGACGGTGATTCACAATCGTCCGACGCAACAGCAGCTGGCGGACATGTCGGGTACCACGCGCGAAACCGTGAGCCGCATTTGCTCCATGCTTGTAAAGGCGAATGCAATTGCCATGACCGGCAAGGATATCGTTATCTTTGACGAGAACGCCTTGCAGGAAAAAGCAACTAAAGGGTAGTTTTACCTAATATGGATAAAGTAAAGAATATTGCGAACAAAGTTCTGGCTTGGCTCAAGACGGCGCCGGTTGTGAAGGCGATTGGTATTTGGGTCGTCCTTTTGATTATTCTCGCTTTTGCGGTGGACAAGTTGGTGATGCCGATTTTCTCGGGCCATTTTGCCTCTACGGGTGAAGTTCCGAATTTGGAAGGTATGACCCAGGAAGCGGCAGAAAAGGCGCTGGACGAAGCGGGCTTTAAGTATGAATGGCTTGCAGAAGGCCGCTATAACGCCCAGATCCCGGAAGGGTTGGTGCTTGTGCAGATGCCTGCAGCCGGCCGTACCGCAAAGCTTGGCCGTACCGTCAAACTCACCAAGAGCTTGGGACTTCGCGAAGTGGAAATTCCCGACTTGCGTGGTAAGAGCCAGAAACAGGCCGCAATTTCTTTGAGTCGTGCAGGCCTTGTGCAAGGCGCGATCGTGAAGGGCGCTCACCAGAGCATTCCCCGCGGTGTCGTGATTCGCACAATCCCGTTTGCAGGCCAGAAGGTTCGTGTCGGCGATACGGTGAAGGTCGTTATCTCGGCTGGCGCAACTCAGGGCAAGACGCTTCTTCCCGATTTTAGCGGCGAACAGATCGATAATGTGTATGCCAAAATCGATGCTCTCGGTTTTAGAGTCGGAAAGGTCAAGCGCAAGAAAGATGAAGAAGGCCGTGCTCCTGGCACCGTCATTGAAACATCTCCGAGACATGGCGATTATCTGCCGCCTGATTCCAAGATCGATTTCGTGATTGCGGACTAAAATGCACATGAGGGTGTTGTTTGTTTCACTTGCAATGGTGGCGACTCTCTTTACGATGTCGCTTTCGCTCGGAGCGTGCGCTTCGTCGAAAAAGGGTGGTGCCCTGACGGCAGCGGATTCTGCTGCGATTGCCATGGCGGTGAATGCAAAGTTGGATTCTATACAGAGAGCGGCTGAAGATTTGTCCCAGAATGTGGATGCCGCCCATGAATCCTTTATTCGTGCCCAGGAAATGGAATTGCGTGGCGAGAAGGCGTTGGCCAATGTGTTCTGGCAGCATGCTGCAGAATCGGACCCCAACAGCCGATACCTGGCTTTTAAACTTGCCGAAATCATGATGTCGCAGGGCTCTGATTCTCTCGCCCTGATTCAGGCGCAGCGTGCGCATAAGTTGAAAGGTCGCCCGACGGCCAGCCAGCTGGGGATGCTTGCCCATTTGTATGTGAAAGACGGCCGCGCCGATTCTGCCCGCAAGTATTTCAATGCGGCTCTGGATACCTCCCGCTATCAGGATATGACGCTGCTGTACGATTACAGCCTGTTCCTGGAAGCGGTTCAAGACACGAAGGAGCTGACCCGAGTCTATGACCTGCTTTTACCGCAGGTGAATTACATGCCGACGCTTTTCCAGCGTCAGCTCAAGTTGCTTTTGGACCAGGGCAAGGATTCCGCTGTCGTGGAACTTTTCGAAAAAGGTCACGAAGCTACCGGCGACAAGAAAATGCTTTTGCAGATGGTGCAGGGACTCGTGTTCCAGCAGCGCTTGAAAGAAGCCAAGGCGGTGGTGGACACCCTTACGGAATCAACTCAAGATGACGAATCCATGATTGTGCTTTTGATGAGCGCACTGGCTGAAACAAGTCGCGATTCGGCTTATGCCATGCTCAAGAAAAAGTATTACGTGGACCAGGTGCGTACACCGATGCTTGCGAATTTCTTGGGCCATTACGAACATATGTTCGATGACCTGGACAGTGCGAAGAAGCATTTGAAGATTGCCGCAGAACAGTTGGGTGACCAGCGGGTTTATGCGACCAATGCCTATCATGCGCTTTCGGCTATAGCCTTTAAAGAAAAGAAGAATAAGGATGCCGTACGCTATGCCGAAAAGGCGGACTCTGTGGCGCTGGGTAGCGACAAGGCTGCTCTCGCTTTGACCTACGGCACGGCAGGGCTGTACAGCAAGGCTTACAAGATGCTTGATTCGGTGATTGCGGTGTGGGACAAGTGGACGCCCATGGAAGGAATCGCCGACTCCGCTTCGATTCAGCGGATGAAAGTGGATGTTGAACGCAACAGACGTCAGTTCCGCAGCGTGTATGCCCGCATTTTATGTGTGGAAGCCCAGGAAGTCTGGCAGAAGGACATTGCGGATTCCGCCCGGATTAAAAAGGCGCTTGCCTTGCGTGAAAAGGCTGATGGATTCTACAAGGAACTTGCCACAAAGGATACTTCAGATGCGGGTGTTCTGGTACTGATGGCCATGAACTTGGAACGCATGGACCGCTACGAAGAAGCTTTTGCCTTGTTCGAAAAGATCCTGAAAATCAAAAACGCTACAATCGATCGCGCTGAGGTCTTGAACTATTACGGCTACACGCTGATTGACTTGAACCGCAATGCCGCTGAATTGGACAAGGGAATTGCCATGGTCGATCAGGCCCTGTTGATGGAAAAGAATGGCCAACCGTCGGAAGCTTATTTGGATTCGAGAGCCTGGGGCTTTTACCGCAAGGGAAAATTTGAAGATGCACTTACGGTAATGAAGCTCATCAAGAGCCCTCACTTTGACGACGATTACGTTTACTGGGAACATATGGCTGCCATTTATGATGCGCTTGGCATGAAGGCCGAAACCAAGGCCGCTTACAAGAAACTGAAAAAGCTGCAGCCGCATCACCCCGCCGTGAAGAAGTTCTATAAGAAGTAGACGGTAGGAAGTGACAGTGGTTAGGGTGCCGTTGAAGTTTATCTGTTCCATATTTGTCTTGTTTGCGATGTGCATTCTTGTCGGATGCGCAGGTAAAAAGCCTGTAGTAGAGCCGGTTTCTGCAGACACGACTGTTGAAAAAGAAACTCCCCGCGATAGCTTGCGCGCCAAGTTTTTACTGACGATTTATGAAGAGGGAAAAACGCAGGAACTGGACGCCGTACTTTTCTCGGTGCCGGGCAAGCGTTACCGTATGGAACTTACGGGTCCGCTGGGAATCGGCGTGGCTTCGCTCCTGTGGCAAGAAGAAGGCTGGCAGATGACATTCCCCACGGAAAAGCTTTACATGAAGGGTGTGGGCTATATGGTGGGACTCTTGAATAACGATGCGCTTCCGATGGTGCACATTCACCAGGTGGCGGACATTTTTGATGGTCGCCTGTTGCCCGAAGGCTATGAAGAAGTTGCTCCGCCCGAAGATTCGACAAAGGTGGCGGGCGCCGTTTATGCCCGTGAAAAAATGGGTCGCTCCTTTCATTTTGTAAAGGACGGGGACCATGTTTCTTGGCTTTCGCGCGCGGGTCGTGGCGGTAAGACCGAAGTCATCCGCTATTATGACTTTAAGGAATTTGAAGGCGTAGAAACGCCGTCCCGAATTGAATTCGAACTGGACGGTGCGAAATTCCTTGAAATTCGCATCAAGAAAGTTGCCCGCAACAAGTCATTCAGCTCGGGAACCTGGCGCTTGAACATTCCCAAGAGCTTCAAGCGCGTCGGGGAATAGTAAAATTTGTAAATTATGGCTATGAAGTTGAATGCTAAGATTTTTGCATTGGTTTTTGGGCTATTCTGTTGTGCCCCGTTATTTGCGGCAGACACGTTGCAGGTGTATGCGATTCGCGTGCAGTTTGAGGAAGAAAAGCCGGACAATAGTTTGACGACTGGAACAGGTCTGTTTGATTCTGACAGGTCGAAAAAGGGGGACTACAAGTTGGACCCTTCGGGCATGCGCAACAGCGTGTCTTACTGGAAAAAGCATTTTGATTTTGTGAACGCTTATTTTAACAAGGCAAGTAACGGGAAAGTGGTGATTGATGCGCATATTTTCCCGAAGTCCTCGAGTGCCTATAAGCTTAAAAAGCAGATTATTGACTATAACCGCACAAGCAAGATGAAAGGCGAAAAGACGGCGGAGTTTGATGAAGCCCGCAGTCGCGATTATTTGCGCTTTGTTTATGATGCGGTGATGGCGGCCCATGAATCGGGTGAGTCGCCTTTTAGTGAACCGCTGTCGAAAAATCCGAATACGAAACGCGCCTATATGATCATTCACGCAGGTGCGAGCCGCCTTGTTGATGGCGGTAGCATGGGTACCCGCGGCGCTGATACGCCGGGTGACTTCATGGATGTTTATATCGAGAAGGATTATTGGCAGTATCTGCCGGATACCCTTGATGGTACGATCGTTCGCAAGGTGGGCAAGAATTCTGCGGGCAAGGATTCTACGGTTGTGGAAGGTCTCTCGCTGGAAGGTGCCACCATCGATACGCTGCAGTCGATTATGGTCACTAGCGAAACCGCTTCGCAGGATGGCTTGAATTGGGGCGTGAACGGTATTCTGGTGAATCAGATTGCCCGCGAACTCGGACTCCCGAACACCTATGATGTGGTGAAGGGAATTAGCCGCTTGGGTTATTACGATGTAATGGATTTTGCGGGCTACAATGCGGGTAATGGTTTCTTGCCTTCGATGCCTGCGGCGTGGGAACGAGCCTACATGGGCTGGAGCGCCGTGAAGGAAGTGCGCCCTGTGGCTGGCAAACCTGTGACGGTTGAAATTTCGGCGGCGGGAACCGGCAGTGGAACGGAAATTGTGAAGGTCCCGCTCTCCGCCAGTGAATATTTGCTGATCGAAAACCGCCAACGTAGTTGGAATAAGGACGGCGAGGTGAGCGTGTCGCTCGGTGAAGCCGACGAAAGTTCCGATACCATTGTCAAGACGGTTCCAGTAGACAGCTTGAACCTGGTGTTTGAAGATAGTGTCGGCTGCGAAAAGAAATGCAAGTCGAATAGTAAAAAGGCGTCGGGCATTATTGTGGACGTGAGCAGCTTTGATGCGGGAATTCCTGCTAGCGGCATTGTCGTGTGGCGCGTGAATGACTGGTACTTGCGCGAAACCCTGGAATACGGTATTGCAAACTTCTGGGGTGGTGACACTTTGCGAGACCACCAGTTCGGTATCGCGATGGTGGAAGCCGACGGCATCTTGAGTATCGGCAAGACGTTCAAGAATGCGCTTGGCGAAGATACTTACGATTACGGTTCGGGTACAGACTTGTTGCCGCACTTGCGCAAGCCCGACAAGGATTCCAAGCAGAAGTTCGATACGGTCAAGACGATCGGTTCTACCGGTTATGCGAATACTAAGACGACTCAGGGCGGCTATACCGGTATTAAGATTTCGGTGAATGTGCCGAAGGATGCCCGCATCGAAAAGACATCGAATTCGTTCATGGGCGATAGCGTGGTGAATTTTGGTGCGCAAAAGATTAGCGTGACCATCAGCATTGATGACGGAAGCATTGATGGCTCCCAGTTCCCGCGCGATATTGGCCTTGCTTCTGCGGTGCGTGGCGCCGTGTTCGTGGATGACCCTGAAAACGATGGCGAAAAGCTTTTGGTGGTGGGCGCCATGGATGGAACGCTGCAGGTGTTCAATGCCTTGGGCGATACACTGTTCCCGGCGGATACGGTCATCAAGCAGAAGACTTTGACCCGCAACAGCGTCGAACGCGAGGTGCCTCTGTACCGTGTGGGTGCAAGTTACGGTCCGTTGGTAGGCATGGCGAGCGACGGCAAGGATGTGTATAGTCTGCATACGAATAAGCTTGTGAAGACGAGCTTTGTGGGCGGAATGCCGACGCAAGAAGCGATTGCTATTGATTCTGCCTTGGCTGGACCCGTTATTGTTGACGGAAACGTTTACTACACGACGACAAAAGGACCCTTTGCTTATAATATGAAAGACGGTAAGGCTACTGTTCAACTTGAAAAAGGTGCGTACGGCGGTCTTTATAATATTACCGATTTGGCTTACTGTGGAACCGAAGATGGTAAGCCTGCCTTTGCTTATTATGCGGCTTTGGATGGCTCGGTGTATTTACGTGGAATCGGAGTGAAATTGAATAGTCGCAGCGATGAAAAATTCCGCATTGCCTGTACCGATTTGAATCGTGACGGCAGGGAAGAAATGATCGCAGTCGGCAGTCGCGGAACAGTGATGACCTTGAAATGGAGTAAAAACTACAAGCGCGGCGCTGGTGGCACGAGTGGCTTGAAGGATGAAACCTCCGGCATTGCTATCGGTGACATTAACGGTGACGGCTATCCTGAAATCGTGTTCCTCGGTGACAACCTGGTGTACGCTCTTGACCGTTCGGGACTTCCGATTGCCGGTTTCCCGGTGAAGATTAGTCGCGGTGCACCTGTTTACGGATTCTTTAGCGACCCGATTCTCGTAGACGTCAATGGCGATGACACTCCTGAAATTCTGGTGCCGAGTAGCGAAGGCTTGGTGTATGCCGTTACGGGCAATGGTAAACTCTTGACCGACGGTTTCCCGATGGCGGCAGGCAGCTACGAAGACATGGATTCAACAAACGTGATTCAGCCGATGAGCATCTTTGTGGCGAACGCCGTGTCTGACAAGAAGTCTGCTGGTCCGGAACTTTACGCCTTGCATCGCAATAACCTGACTGCATTCCGCCTGCGCAATGCAAAAACCGATGCTGCCTCCTCTAATGCGGCATGGCTGCTCCCGGCCGGAGGCAACGAACGTACGGGCTACTTCGATGCTTCTAAGCTGGGTGACGTGAAGAAGGTATCTGCAAAGGATGAGATTTCGGAGTTCTTTATGTTCCCGAATCCGGTTCGCGGCGGTGTCGCCAAGGCTCGCTTTGAAATCGGTGCGGCAGCGAAGAATGCAACACTTGAACTCTACGACATTACGGGCCTTTGCGTATTCAAGGCCAAGATGAGTGACGTGAAACAGGGACGCAATCAGTTTGAAAAACTGGACCTGAAGCACCTTGGTTCTGACGTTTACACGGCTCGCCTTAAGGTTAAGTTTGAAAGCGGCAAGACCAAGCAGAAACTCTACCGCGTCGGTGTGGTGAAGTAATATGAAGTTCCGTTTGTTTGCAACATTGCTTATTGTCTTTTCTCTAGTAGCTTGCACGGCTACGGGGGATTCCGTAGAGGATTCGCCTTCTGATTTGGATGGTGGTTCTGATGGCGGTAATTCCGGCAATAAGAATTCTGGCAACAAGGAAAATTCTAGTTCTTCGTCTGAAGACCCTCAAGAAAATGAAGACTTGTCTGATTTGGTAGAAATGGCGAATATCCCGGCCATGAGTTTTATCCGCGGCGAGGCGACATTTACGGTGAGCAGCTATTCCATAAGCGTGACCGAAGTGACCCAGGGCTTGTACCGTAAGGTGATGGGTTCTGTGGCTAAAGATGATTCTTTAGGCGATGATTACCCGATTTTTAACGTGAGCTGGTACGATGCGGTTTTGTTCTGCAACGCCCTTTCTAAAAAGGTAGGACTAGATACGGCTTATGTGTACGAGTCTATTGTCGGCGGTGTGGAGCTGAACAAGTTGTCTATCGATTATGCCGCCAAGTCGGTGCGACTTCCGACGGAAATGGAATGGGAAGTTGCCGCTCGTGCCGGAACGCTGACCACCTATTATTGGGATACCGATGTGGCCTCCAAGTATGCGTATTATGCACAAAGTAAAGGCCCCGTGGCAGTGGGCGGATTCATTCCCAACGCCGCAGGCCTTTACGATATGGCGGGAAACGTGGCCGAATGGGTGAACGACTGGTACTACGCTTACCCGACGGTGTCGCAGGAAAACTATGCGGGCCCTGCCGAGGGGGACTACAAGGTGATTCGTGGCGGGGGATGGTCCGACAAGGCTCCGGCGCTGGCCTCGGGAGAACGCGATAAGAAAGCCCCTAAGCACCATAGCCAGACAATTGGCTTTAGAATTGTCTATTCTGAAGGCATTTAATATAAACTCTTTTGTTTTTGCTACATTGTAAACCATGAAGATGCTTAAATCTATGGTTTCCCCTGTTGCAAGAGTGGTGCTGCCGATTCTTGCTGTCTTGGCAATGACTGCCTGCGAAGAAGATGAAAAGTCGGATCCGCTTCCGAATCTTCCGCCTATCGAAATTCCGAAAGAAGTGCCGGGACTTTATTCCGGTAGCTTGCCCTGCGATGACTGTACGAGCCGTATGGTGCGTATGACGCTGGGCGAAGACAGTACCGTAGAAGCGATCCAGCTGGTGTTGCGCGATACCATGGAGACGGATTCCCTGAAGGGTACGTACACTGTTTCCGATAGCACCATCAAGGTGACTCTTGCAGGTGACAAGGGACATTGGAATTTTAAGCGTGCCAAGTTTGGCAATTTGCAATACATGACGGCTGCCGGTACCGTTTACGAAGACAAGGACGGCATGAAGGCTGAAATGATTCGCATTTTTAAGGTGAAGCCGAGGCCTGCTGCAAAGGATTCCGCTAAAGAAGTGATAACGGATTCTACAGCCGCAGATACGGTGAAGAAGGAAGAACAGCCCAAGGAGTAACTTATGCAGTGTACAGCACTTGTCATTGACGACGAACCGCTTGCCCGCAAGCGCATGATTTCGCTTTTGGAACCTTATTCTTCTGAGATTGAAATTTTAGGCGAAGCAGGTTCTGGCGCCCAGGCGGTCAAGATGATTCATGAGATGATTCCTGACGTGGTGTTTCTGGATATCCAGATGCCGGACATGGATGCTTTCGAAGTGCTGCATTCCTTGCAGGGTGACGATGTTCCCCTGGTGATTTTTACCACGGCCTTCGACAACTTTGCGCTCAAGGCCTTCGAAGAAAACACGGTGGATTACCTTTTGAAGCCGGTGGCTCCTGAACGTTTGGCTGCCGCTATTGAAAAGCTGCGCAAGGCAATTCCGCAGGTCGACGACACGACGA
This sequence comes from Fibrobacter sp. UWT2, assembly GCF_900142545.1. Taxonomy (NCBI): domain Bacteria; kingdom Pseudomonadati; phylum Fibrobacterota; class Fibrobacteria; order Fibrobacterales; family Fibrobacteraceae; genus Fibrobacter; species Fibrobacter sp. UWT2. Next base: position 105,441 of record NZ_FRBF01000011.1, read on the forward strand.
TTCCTGCCGACTTGAACTGGGAAAAGCTGCGTAACCTGGTGGATATGAGCGGTCTCTACTTGCAGCGTTTGCAGGTGAAAGTGGGTGATCGTATCGTGTTCGTGAACATTGACGAAGTGATTCGTTTCCATAGCGAAGAAAAGTACACGACCGTCTACACCGTGAACGGACAGTACGTGATTGACACGCCGCTGGTGGAACTGGAAAAGAAACTGGACCCGAAGCATTTTACCCGCGTTCACCGTTCCCATATCGTGGCGATTGACTACATTGCCGAATGCCGTAAAGGCGACGCTGGCCGTATGGTGATGGTGCTTCGCGACAAGGCCGCCACCCAGTTGGTGGTTAGCCGTTCCTTGGTCAAGAAGATTAGAACGCTTTAAAATTTGATAAAAGTTGTGGATGGGGCAATTTTTCTAAATTGCTTCTATAATTCTAGTCTTTAACGTTGAATTTTATGGAAAAAGATAAACAGCCGTTTTCGGCGAAGAAATTTTTGAAGGGCCTGCTCCGGGAAATCATCGTCCCGGTGGCGCTTGCGTTGATTGTAATCCAGTATGTGATTCAGGCTTTCCAGATTCCTAGCGGGTCTATGGAAGATACTTTGCATACGGGTGATTTTTTGCTGGGCCTCAAGTTCACTTATGGTTCGCCCATTCCGTTCAGCAACCAGAAGTTCCCCGGCTATGCATACCCTGCCAAGGGCGACGTGGTGATTTTCCGCTACCCGGGCGAGCCGGAATATCCTGATGGCAATCCGCAGCGTTATACGCACTTGTTTAACGCGCTCATGTTCGGCAACCTTTATTGGGACCATCAGCCCGGTGCCGGTCAACCGCACCTGATTCACTACGCCGATGGCCCGAAGGATTACATCAAGCGTTGTGTTGCGGTGAGTGGCGATACGGTTGCTGTTCACAAGGGCCGTCTCTTTGTGAATGGAGAAATGCAGATCTCTTTGCCGGGTCGTGGCAAGTATACGGCTTCGGCCCGAACCTTCTCTCCCCGCGATGAACGCGAAGAGTTTGTGGTGCCGTCCGTGGGTGATTCTTTTACGGTAAGCGAAATGTCGCTGGAAAAGCTGTGGTGGCTGCGCTCCCTGGTAGCTCAGGAAAATCCTGACGAAACGGTGACGCTGGATATTTCGTTGTGGAAGGATTCCGTAGAAATCAACAATTATGATTTTGAAAACTTCAAGATTCCGGTTGAAAACGATCGCGGCTTAGCCTTGAATGAATTCTTTAGCAGGAACCGTATGGTGCTGCAGCAACGCCTTACCCAAGGCGATACGATTTCGGGCGTGATGTCGTTCAACTACTTTAAGGAACTGGCCCGTATGGCGTACTTGCCGATGATTGACCCGAATGTTCAGGGTGGATTCATGCGTCCGGTAAGCTACATGGCGTTTGAAGGCTCATTGCTGCGAGACCTTGAAGGCAACGTAGCTTTGCTGAACAAAGCTGAAGAAGACAATGCCGGAACCGTGGAACTTGTAGATGTTGACGCTCCGCAAGACGGAGCAAAGACCGTGGAAGGTGTTGCAGGCGATACCCTTGATGCTCCTGCAAAGTCCAAGTTTGAAATCCGCCGTCAGCTGCTCGTAGGTGGCAAGCCTATTGAAAGCTATGTGGTCAAGACGCCCCAGTTCTTTATGATGGGCGATAACCGCGACAATTCCGCCGACAGCCGCTATTGGGGCTTTGTTTCGCTCCGCAATATCCGTGCGAAGGCGTTCGTGATTTATTTCTCGTTTGAAAACGATGATGAAGCCTTTGCCCTCAAGAATCCGTTTACGTGGTGGAGACTCCCGTTCCGCATTCGTTGGGGACGCCTCGGCAAGATTATCCAGATGATTGATTGATGAAGTTTTCGTTGTTGAAATATGGTGCCGTTGTTGCTGGCTTGGTGTCGGCTCTGTTGGTGGCCTGCGCCACCCAGGTGGCGCCTAGTGGCGGCCCTGAAGACAAGCTGCCGCCGCGTGTAGCGGGCGTTTACCCTGCGCCGTATACAACGAACCATCCGAACGAACTCATGGTGAAGCTGGAATTCGACGAGTGGATTAATGCGTCGATTCCTCGCAGTGCAGTTTCGATTTCGCCACCTATCGACAAGAAATTGCGTTTTGAAGTGAGTGGTAAAACGCTCGTGCTTTCGTCGCGGGCGGTACTTGATACGGGTACTACTTACACGATTACTTTTGCCGGTGGTATCAAGGACTTGCACGGCAACGCCTTGGCGAAGCCTTTCCAGGTGGTGTTCTCGACGGGTGCGATTATCGATTCGCTGACGGTTTCTGGCCGCGTGCTGGTGAACCAGGCGATGGCCCGCAAAAAGGAATACCCGAGTATCGGCCTGTTTTTGCTGGGCGAAGATCGAGCCTCTAAGCATTACCTTGAAAAGTATCGCGACACCACGACTAAGGAAATCAGCAAGGAACCGCAGCTGCTGAAGGAGCCTCCGCTGTACGTGACTCGCGCCGACAGTGCTGGCCACTTTACGCTTACGGGCCTTAAGGCGGGGCATTATCGCGTGGTCGCCTTTGTAGATGGTAACGGAAACCAGAAAATTGAACTTTCCACGGAACAGGTGGGTCTCTGGACGGGCGACTTGAATCTGACTGCCGAAACGACCGATACGCTGTGGATTGCCGTCGCCGATATGGATACCACCAAGCTGGAACTGGAATCGGTGAACCAGCCTTTTGCGAATGTGTTGGAAGCTAGCTTTACCCGTGGCGTGTATTTCGATTCTGCCTTTGCAGATACGGCCAACTGCCATTTGACTTCTCCCGAAAACAAGAAACTTTATCCGAAGCTGGTTTACTTAGGTGCAAGTTCCAGTCGTCCGCAGTTCTACTTTGATCCGGCCCCCAAGAGTGAAGTCTTGTACAAGTTCGTGTGTGACGCCGCAAAGGACTCTCTGTTCCGCCCGCTGGATACTCTGCGCAACGAAGTGGAATGGGAATGGAAGAAGATGGAAGCCGATACATTGCCGCCTAAAGTTTCTGGCGTAAAGACAAATTCCAAGGCAAAGTCGCTGTTCCCGGATGATTCCTTGATCGTGTACTTTAACAAACCGAAACTGGATTCGCTGACGGAGACTTTCTACATCGCCATCAACAAGGACACGACCCAGGTGCAAGTCAAGCAACTTGACCCGGTACGCTTTGCCGTCGAAAAGACCGCTCCTTGGCAAACCGATATGTCGGTGAATTTCTTGATGGGTTATATGGATACGACGCTGGCCGCTGCCGATAGCAACGGAAAGCGCGATACGGTAATCGAACTCAAGTACACGAAACTGCAAAAGTTTGAAACGGTAAGCAAGCTCAAGCTCGCGAAGCTGAAGGGAAGAATTCCCAATGCGAATCCGAAAACCATGGTGCGCCTGCTTTCTGCTGAAACGAATCAGTATTATCAGCAATACTGCAATGCTGACGGAAGCTTTAGCTTTGGCGACCTTGTAGAAGGCAATTACCTGATGGATTATTACTTCCCCGAAGAAGGCAAGGATTTGCCCGATGCGGGCTCTGTAGAACCGCTGCGTTACGGATCGGCTTGGCGTGCCATTAGCGATACGCTCAAGGTCAAGAACGGCGAAAATGCGTTGGATAGTTTGGTAAAAGAAATCCCTGCGCTGTAGCGGTCAAGTTTTACGAGGAATCAAATGGAAAACAAATCATTTGTTGCAATTGACCTGGAAACAACGGGCCTCGATTTTGAAAAGGACGAAATCATCGAGGTGGCGCTGGTACGCTTTGAAAACGGCGTCGAAAGTGAATCGGTCGATTATTTGGTGAAGCCGACGAGTGTAACGCTCCGCCCCTTTATCGAAAGCCTTACGGGCATTAGCAACGCTGACTTGGAAAATGCGGAACCCTTTGCGGCCGTGGCTCAGAAGATTTATGCGTTCATTGGCGACTTGCCGATTGTGGCGCACAACGCCATGTTTGATTCCAAGTTCTTGAAGCAGACTTTTGCCAAGGTCGGCATTTCTTTTGAGAATCATCCGGTGTGGGATTCCCTGACGGTTTCTCGCATTGCCTATCAGAATGTGCCGAACCATCGCCTCGATACCTTGGTGCAGGAGTTGGGCATTGAGCGGAGCCGCGCGCATCGCGCTTTACCGGATGCCATTGCGTGTGGCGAGCTGTTTGTCATGGCGCTGGACAAGATTGCAAATTCGGACCCGTGGCTTGTTGATGCCCTTGCGAAGGTGGCCAGGGGTTCGGATTGGTCGCTGCTTTGGAAGGAGTCGGAGGCTGCTTCCGAATTGCCGGCGTTCAATTTGCCGGATGTACCTCTTGAAGATGTCCCGGCGAAGGACCGCGCTCCTCGCGTAAGCGAGTTCTTTAAAGAGGGCGGCCTCCTTTCTACCAAGGTGGAAAATTACCAGTCCCGCCACAACCAGCAGGATTACGCCTCTGTCGTGGAACGCAACATGCACAAGGGCGGCCTCTGCGTTTTGGAAGCACCTACCGGTTCCGGCAAATCGCTAGCCTACCTGGTGTCGGCCGCCTGCAAGGCGGTGTCGGGGGAGCGCGTGGTGATAAGCACCGCGACTCGGGCATTGCAGGAACAGCTCTGGGGCAAGGATATCCCGCTGGTGGCAAGCCTGTTCGATGGCAAGTTGAAAAGCGCTGTACTCAAGGGGCGCGAAAATTACCTTTGCTTGCGCAAGTTCGAAGAAATCCTGAAGGCGCCGCAGAACCTTTTGCTTGCCGACGAGCGGGATTCTTTCATGGCGATTATCCCTTGGGTGTATACCACTGAAACTGGCGACGTGAATGAATGCAATTCCTTTAGCCAGGGGCGCAATCGTGTACTTTGGTCCAAGTTGGCAAGTTCTGCAAAATCCTGCCTGGGCGAAAAGTGCCCTCATTACACCAAGTGCCCTGCGCTGGCCGCCAAGCGCCGCGCCATGAATTCCAACTTGGTGCTGGTGAACCATTCGTTGTTCCTGGCCGATATGGCTCTGGATTTTGCACTGCTTCCGTTGTACGAACATATCGTATTCGACGAAGCCCATAGACTTCCGCAGGTGAGTCGCCAAGCCTTTGGCCGTACCGTTTCGTTCTTTGCATTGCGCAACATTATCAAGACGCTGGTTCCTTCTAAGGGCCACGAAGTGGAAAATCGTGACGGCCTTGTGGCTGAATTGGAAAAGCGTATCCCCGTCGAAGAAACGGAACTCCATGCAAGCTGCGTGAACTTGACGGAATCCCTTTCTGAAACGGAAAAGGCGCTGCACCGTTTCTTCATGAAGATTGGCAAGAAACTGGCCAAGCAGAAAAATGCCCGCAACGGCTTTACCTACACTTCGGGCATCATGGCCGAATACGAAGCCGATCCGGCTACCTTTATGGACCAGGGCCTGAATGCTATTAAGCAGGCTGAAAACCTGGCGTCGTCCCTTTCTGCCGACAAGAGCCTTTCGGGACTGCTGAGTGATATTAACGGCCGCATGACGGAACTTTCCCGCTTCTTGCAGGATTTTGAATTCGTGGTGAAGGCGGGCCGTGAAGATTGGGCCTTCTACATGGAAGAGCCCTTCAATCCCCATACTATCAAGTTGCATGCTTCGCCTCTCGATGCTAGCGCAACTTGGAAAGAAAAATTTTATCCGTGGATCAAGTCGGCCACGTTTACGTCGGCAACACTTTCAGTGCAAGGCGATTTGAATTACTTTGTACAGAAGATGGGGATGGATTCCCTGGACGGCAAGAAGGCGCCTTTCTTGAGAGTCTATACCGAGTCTGCCAATAAGGATGATCGTCGCTCGGTCATTCTTGCAAAGTACCTGCCCAAGCCCTCGCTGCCGGAATACAACGATGCGGTAAATGAAACCCTTTGCGCGGTACTCCCCGAAGTCGAAGAAAATACCATGGTGCTCTTTACCAGTATTTCTGCGATGATGAAGGCGCAGACCGCCTTGGCTCCGCTCTTTGCCGAAAAGAACAAGCTGCTTCTGTGTCAGCATGTAGACGGTTCCTTGGATGGCCTCGTGGCGATGTTCCGCAAGTCCCGTGGTGCGTGCCTGCTGGGTTGCCAGAGCCTGTGGGAAGGCGTGGACTTCCCGGGTGATGCTCTCAAGCTCCTGGTGATCCCGAAGCTTCCGTTCCCGAACCCGGTAGATCCGCTAGTGGCTGGCATTAGCAACAAGATGAAGGCCGAAGGCAAGAATGCTTTCAAGGAATACTTCGTTCCTGAAGCCTACATGGAATTGCGCCAGGGACTCGGTCGCCTGATCCGTTCCGAAGAAGACTGCGGCAAGGTATTGATTCTGGACAACCGCATCGTAGTTGAACACTACGGCAAAAGCTTTGCCCGTATCTGGAACAACAAGCAGACTGTGGTAAATTCTATCGAAGAAATCAAGGCAGCCTTGAAGTAGCCTCAAATCTTTAAATTAGAGATTGCCGTCGCGACGGTTATATTGCAACTGCGTGTAGTAGCTGGTCTTTTCTTCTTGCATGGATCTTGTGATTTCGTCAATGAAATCATCCATGCTTTTAGAGGGGTCGAAACTTTGACTGCAAATGCAAGTGGTGAGCTTGTAGGAATTGCTGAAGGTGTTGAGTTCGTTCAGGCTTGACCGGATGCGGGTAATGCACATGCTCACCGCCATTTCGTTGGTGGTGTTGATGAATGCGATAAACTCGTCACTGGAATAGCGGACGATGAGTCCCAATCCGCCGACAGCACGGTTCAGGATTTTGGTCATTTGCACAAGGACCTTGTTGCCCGTGACTCTGCCGTAGTCCTGGTTGATTTTCTTGAAACCGTTGATGTTTACGAGAATGCCTGTAACATGCAGGTCTTTCTTTTTCTTGTATTCGCGCCCCAGGATTGCCAGGTAGGCGAAGTTGTATACGTTGGTGAGCTTGTCTCTATAGACGCGTTCGCCGTGGATCGAAGAGAATACTCCCGCGATAGCGATTGCTGTACACGAAGAAATGGCGGAGATGCCGTAAAAAAGCGATTGTGCGATAGTGCCTGCGATAATCGGGGCAAAGAAAATCCAGATGGGGAAGGACTTGAGAGGACCACCCTTGTGCTTGCAGATGAAGTAGATGATAAGGCTGTCCAGCAAGAGCCCGTAATCTATAATGGTGTAGATCCAGAAGTATCTGCGGGTATAGACGTTGTTTGCAGAGACATCGAATATGATCGGAATGAAATTGTTGAGAATGACAAGTACCAACCCAAGAACGATGGCGAAACCGAGAGTGTTGCGGTGGGCTGTCGAAAATCGGTAGTTCAGGTGTTCGGCAAGGAACATGAGCCAGAAGAAACAGCTGAACATATTGGTGAGGTACAGGAGATCGTTGCCTCCGTAAACGAATATGCGGGCAATCGTTCCGGGGCGACCGTCAGCGGTGTATGCGATGGGGTCCAGTACGCATGTGCAGAACGTGAAAAGTAACAGCAATTGGAGATAGGCGTTTTCTGAACCTTTTTCTTTAAATCGCCAAATGTTGCCTGCCAGCAAAACGCCTAGCAGGACTATGCCGAATATATTTGTAGCATAAACCGCTGTCAGTTCAAAAGTCGGTTCCATAATTATCCCCTTCCTTAATATAATTAAAAAAATGCAAAAAGTTTATAATTTGTGTACAAAAATGGAGAAGTGGGTCTAAATTTTTTTATAATTATGCGCAAAAAACGGAGATTTTTATGTCCAAACTGATGCGTTCTATTTCGGGTATCCGCGGTATCGTGGGTGATACCCTTACCCCCCAGGTTCTCAAAAGCCACGTGAGCGCTTTTTTGCAGATTACCAATGCCAAGCGCGTGGTGATTGGCCGCGACAGCCGCCCCACCGGCGATGCCATTAGCCAGTTCGTGGCGGGTATTTGCCGCCTTTCCGGCGTGGACGTGGTAGAAGTAGGCCTCTCTACGACTCCGTCTGTAGAAATCCTTACGACCGAACTGAAGGCCGATGCAGGTATCATCATTACCGCAAGCCACAATCCGCTTGAATGGAACGCTCTCAAGTTCTTGAACAACAAGGGCCTTTTCCTCGGTCCCGCCGACGTGAAGAAACTGTTTGAACTTGCCGATGCCGACAACTTTGAATACCCCGACTACCGCAACATGGGCAAGTACGAGTTCATGAAGGATGCCGACGGCGTGCATGTGGATGGTACACTCAAGATTCCGTTTGTCGATGTGGAAGCTATCAAGGCTAAGCACTTCAAGGTGGCTGTGGATGCCGTGAATGGCGCAGGGTCTTACATTGTGCCCCGTTTGTTGGAACAGTTGGGCTGTGAAGTCGTACGTGTGCATTGCGAACCCGATGGCACGTTCCCCCGCGGTGCCGAACCGATTCCTGAAAACCTGGGTGACCTCCGTAAGGCCGTGAAGGATAACGGCTGCGCTGTCGGTTTCGCAGTCGATCCCGATGCAGACCGTTGCGCACTCGTCGATGGCCTTGGCCAGAGCATTGGTGAAGAATACACGCTCGCCATTGCGACCGAAGAAGTGCTTAGCCAGAAGAAGGGTGGCGTTTGCGTGAACCTTTCTACTAGCCGCATGAATCAGGATGTCGCCGAAAAGTACGGCTGCGAATTTAGCCGCGCTAAGGTCGGCGAAATCAATGTGAGCCTGCAGATGATCGAAAAGGGCTGCGTTATCGGTGGTGAAGGTAACGGAGGCGTGATTCTCCCGGCTCTGCATTATGGCCGCGATTCCTTGGTGGCTGCTGCTCTCGTGCTCAGCTGGATGGCACACCATAACGGTGGCCCCGAAAAGTTCGTCGCCGAAAATCCGTCTTACGCTATGCCTAAGAAGAAGTTTGAACTTGGCGACAAGAAGGTTGCAGACATCTTGCCTAAGGTCAAGGCAGAATTTGCCGGCTGGGATATGGATGAACGAGACGGCCTGTGGCTCGGTCACGAAAAGTCCTGGGTGCATGTGCGCGCCAGCAACACGGAACCGGTTATCCGCGTGATTGCCGAAGCTCCGACAGCTGAAGAGGCCGAAGCCCTCTGCACTAAAGTCGAAAAACTTATATAGTCTTCGCTATGCGGCGTTGTTCGCCCCCTCACGTACGACTTAGTACGCTACGGGGGCTCGCGTCTTGCCTAGCTCGACTCTCTAAGTTTTTCTTTGATTCATGTATATGATAATTTTGAGCCCGCTTTATGCGGGCTTTTTTTTGCGTTTGGGCGCGAACGGTCTTCTGTGAGCCATAAGCGCCTTGTATTGACGAGGCGTGATGGCGAGAGCGAGCGCTCGGGGTACGTAGTCGTCCCTTAAAATCCCGCCCAGCCCGCATAACTATTGGGAAAAACTGATTTCTACCCTGTGAAAATATTGCAAGGTTTTCTAAAATATGA